>JACQNB010000090.1 GCA_016203265.1 Candidatus Woesearchaeota archaeon
GCGGATGCTCGACCGCGATGATTTTGTCGTCGGCAGGCGCCAATGAGATGGCTCCGCCCCAGACCATGAAGCCGCCGATCTCGTGCGCCATGCGCTCCAGCTTCTCTTTCGATAGCACGACATTCGTCAGCACTTCCAGCGTATCTGCCGTGCCGGCAGGGCTTGTTATCGCGCGCGAACTGGTCTTTGGGATCGTCAATCCGGCGGCTGCCACAATCGGAACCACAATAGGAGTCGTTCTGTTGCCCGGCACGCCGCCGATGCTGTGCACGTCGATGATTGGGCGTCTGCGGATGTTCAGCTTCAGCCCCGTGTCGGTCATGGCGTGCGTCAACGCGACGGTCTCGTTCATCGTCATGCCGCGCATGTAGTTTGCCGTGATGTAGCTGGTGAGCTCGACGTCCGTGAGGTTGTTGCGCACGATGTCCTGCACGATGGTCCGAATCTCGACCGGCGTCAGTTCTTTCCCGTCTAATTTGTTGCGGATGGCCATCACGCTGGCAGGTTTGCGCGCGATGAAGAACGTGACAAAATCGTTGTTTTTCGCGTCGAGCGCCTTCAACACCTCCTCGAACAGGCCGATATGGCCGCGCGGCACGGCCTTTTCCGATTCCGCGATATCAAGGATGGCAATCGTTTTCCGACGGTCCTTTATGAGAAAGAGACGGTCACCGTGGTGGAGATCCATCCGGTGCGAATCCTGCTGGTTCAGAATCGCTATCTGGATGCCGCCCGTGGCGATATCCATGTCTTTCACGGGCAGTCTCATGCAACCTTACCTGCTCTTCTTTCCATTGCCCTGCAATTCTTCCTTCTCGTAGATGTCAATGAGCGTTTTCAGGAGTCCGAGCACCAAGGGACCAATCACGAAACCGATGAATCCGACGGTCGCCAATCCCCCTAACGCGCCGATGAGCACAAGCCCTGGATGGAGGCCTGCCCGGTCCCCAATGATTTTGGGCTTCAGGATGTTGTCGATGGTGCTCACGACGAGCGCGCCCCACAGCAGCAGTCCGATGCCGCGCCAGACCATGCTCGGGTCTGCCTCGCTGGCGCCAAGGACCATGAGGAAAATGCTGGCGGGCAGCCACACGATGGCCGTTCCGACGAGAGGAACGAGCGCGAGGATGGCCATGACGATGCCCCACAGCAAGGGAGACCCGACGCCGAACATCCAGAAGCCCAAGCCACCAAGCGCGCCTTGAATCAGCGCGACGATGAGGCTACCATAGATGACCGCGAACGTGACGTCCTGCAGTTTTTTCAGGATGTGATGCTGGTGATGTTCAGACAGCGGGATGAGCCTGCGCGACCGGTTCACGAGCTCGACTCCGTCAATGAAGAGGTAGAACATCAGGAAGAACGTGACCACGAGCTGGAGGATGATTTTCGGCAGGCTCAACAGGATGCCGGAAAGCTGGGTCAACAGGAAGGTCGTGCCCTTGCTGATGGATTCCTGCAAATACGCGTTTGTTGTTGGATCCGCGAGCACGTTCTTCAACGGTCCGGTGATCTTGCACGCGAAGGTCTCGGCGCCTTCCGGGCACGCGACGCCGAAGATGTTGCCAGTGGCGAGCTTTTGCTTGATGATGACGTATCCGACCCTCGCGTCCGTGACGATGTCGTTCGCGAAAAAGAAGACGGGCGCGATGAGGAGCAGGATGAGCAGGAAGCTGACGATCAATGCCGAGAGCGTGGGACTCCTGATGCGCCTCACCAGCCAGCGGTAGACGGGATGGAACGTGTACGCGAGCACGAAGCTCGCCAGGATTGCGCCGATGAACGGTTGGGCGATCAGATAGCTGATGTACGCAATCAATACGAAAAAGCCGAGAAAGAAGTACTTGAAGTATTCCTCTTTTTTCATCACCATCTTGCCGTGTTTAATGGGTGAAGGGTATTTAAAGGTTATGAGTGGCCCAATCAGCTACGAGTTCTGCAATCCCTCGAAAATCGTCCGGAAGACCTCTGCGGATGCCTCGCCTGAGCCGCGCCAGAGAATGATGCCGTCCTTGCCTACGGGCACTTTCGTGCTGGTGTAGATGATGTCGTAGTCGCGCAGCAATGGTTCAGGACCATTGGCAAAGATGAGCGTCGGGTCGGGATTGTCCTTGACATACGCCCTTATTTTTGCGTCGTCCTCGTTCAAATCCATGTTGATCGCGATGACGGGAATATCGTTGAATTCGGGATGGACTTCTTTTAACACCCCTAAATCGTGCTGGCACGCCGGACACCACGTCGTCCAGAAATAGACGAGCGCGGGCTTGGATGCGTCGAGCGAGACGGTCTTTCCATTGATGTCCGTGATGACGAAGCCGGGCGCGAGATTGCCCTTCTGCGAGCCTGTTTCTGCGAGAGCTCCGGTCTCGTCATCGCCGAGGTTTGCGTTCGTTGCGCAAGCGACAAGCAACAGCAAGAATGCAATCAGGAGCAGGCGCATTGCATTACAACGAGCGTAATAGTATTTAAGATTTCCGATGAGCCCGGCCAGACAGACTCCGAGGCGAGCTCGGAGAGCCTGTCCGTGCTATGAGCCCGGCCAGATTCGAACTGGCGACCTCCTCGACGTCAACGAGGCGTTATACCGCTAAACTACGGGCTCGATGGCAAAAGAAGGCAGGAGAGTGTTTAAAAAGGTTTCTCACCCGAAAACCGCGCATGGTGACCAAAAGCATTATATAGTATCACGACTGTAAATTGCTTCTCACCCGTCAGGAAGACACTATGGGACGCATCAAGACACAGATGATCAAACGATTGACGTTGCAGTTGCTGCGCGACCACAAGGGCGAGATGAAGGAGTCCTTCGACGACAACAAGGTCATCGTCGAGCGCCATCTGGGCATCACGAGCAAGAAGATCCGCAACACGGTCGCGGGTTACGTGACGCGCCAGATGAAGCAGAAGGAAGCGTAATTTCTCACATGGACTCCATTCTTTCGGAAGAAAACGTACAGACGTCGACATATCAGCTGCGCAAGCTCGGCGATGAATACGTCATCACGACGCAATGCGAGAGGGGGACGTTTGACATTCAGGACACAATCAAGGCAAGAAGCGACTTGATGGCCATGCGCAAGTTCCTCCGCTGGGCTGAGCAGCAGCGTGTCGAAGAGTATTACGCCGGCCGAGACGGGTAATCACCGCAATCCAAGACTTATTTTTATTGCTTCATCGACTTTGAGCATTGTTTCGTCATCAATGACCCCGAGCTTTCTGATGAGGCGGGATTTATCAACGGTGCGCACGTGATTGAGCAGTACTTTTGAATCCTTGACAACAACAGGCTGATGCAAACTGACTTCGAAGGGGTATATCTTGTCGGTATTCGACGTGATTGGCGCGATAATGGTCAACGGGCTGAACTGATTCCCAAGATTGTTTTGAATGATGATGGATGGCCGCGATTTCTTGATTTCGTGGCCGACCGTCGGATCAAGATTGACGAGCCAGATTTCGCCGCGACGCATCATGGGATATCAGGTGATGCGGCGTCCCACTCGGCAACAAACTTTCGCGACTCAATGCCAAGGCGCTTATAGCCCTCAGCAAGTTCCTTTTTGATTTCAACATGGGTCATCCGTACAATGACGTCATCATAACTTTCACCGGGTGAGCGCAGCTCGTTCAACGTGTCCTTTGTGGACCGATGCACTTTGATGGTTGTCGCATCCATAGTATACC
>JACQNB010000092.1 GCA_016203265.1 Candidatus Woesearchaeota archaeon
GATATCGTCAAAAAACATTTGGCAGCATTCTCCGCGGAGTTTCAAGTCAAAATTGACCTTCAAAAAGGCAATTAGAAACCCAATACTTTTCTCGAAATAACATTCGCATAAAATGCGGAATTCCCCTACCTTCTCCCACCATCCGCAAACCTTTTTATAGCATTCTTCTATCGCAGCACAAGGGAGGGAAAACTATGCCATTCATCATTGCATGTAAGACAAGTGATATCAAGCCAGGGAGTATGCAGTCGTTCACGCTCAACAACAAGAATATCGCCATCGCGAACGTTGACGGCAATTTCTTCGCGTTCAGTAACGAGTGCACGCACGTGCAGGCGCCGCTCGCGGAAGGTTCACTTGAAGGCACGACCGTGACGTGTCCGTGGCACGGCGCTCAATTTGACGTCACAACCGGAAAAGTGCTCGCGGCTCCTGCGCAAGATAACATCGGTTGCTTCAGGCTCAAGATCGAAAACAGCGAGATTCTTGTGGACGCATGAAGTTCAACGACTTGATTTTCGGCAGTCCCGGCATTCCGTCATCGACGGAAGCAGGCCAAGGCAGGCGCGACACGGCCAACGGCATCAAGCAGTGCAGAACGCTCGGGCTTGGCGCGATGGAGATGGAATGGGTGCAGTCCATCAATGTCAGCAAGGACAAAGCGCCATTAATCAGGAAGACTGCGGAAGAAAACAATATTGTTCTCACCTGTCACGGCCAGTACTGGGTGAATCTTGCATCATTAGAACCCGAAAAGATTCTCGCGACAAAGAAACGCATGGTCGATGCCGCCACACGCATGAACGAAGTCAATGGCTACAGCATCACGTGGCATGCGGCGTTCTACCAGGGCAAAAGCAAGGAACAGGCCTACGATATCGTCAAGAAAGGGTTCAAGGATGTCATGAAGACGCTCAAAGACTCAGGCATGACCAACACCTGGCTCCGTCCCGAAACGACGGGCAAGGAAACGCAATGGGGTGATTTGAAGGAATGCATCAGGCTCTCGCAGGATGTCGGGGGCGTGCTTCCGTGCGTTGATTTCGCGCATTTGCACGCACGCTACAACGGCACGAACAACACGACTGAGGAATTCAGAGCCATCCTCGCCGAATACGAAAAAGGGCTGGGAAAAGAAGGCCTGAACAACATGCACATCCAAGTGACGGGCATCGAATACGGCCCGAAAGGGGAAAAGCATCACGTGAACTTAAAGGAATCAGATATGCGATGGAAGGAGTTGCTCAAGGTCTGGAAGGACTTCAAGCTCAAAGGAATCGTCATCACGGAAAGCCCGAACATCGAGGAAGACGCGTTGCTGCTGCAGAAGGCGTGGAAAGACTTATAATCACGACGAAAACACGGACTGCATGACTTTCATCACGGAAGCTTGGGAAGTGCATTACGACCGTAGTCTCATCAATGCGTTGAAGGGGTACGGGTTCCGCCTCTCGTGCGAAAACAAAAATGACGGTGTCGAATACACCGACACGTTCGCAGGCGGAAAGGGGAAAATCCACCAAGTCATTCCTCCGCATGGCACGCCCATCATCATTCTTCTCGCAGGCAACGCTAAAGCCGTGGCTGGCGAACACAAAAAGCTCGAGGACGCGCTGAAGACGACATTCAGACGGGGCAGCCAAAAGAACCGGCGTGACGCGGAAGCCTACGGCAGCCGAATGCTGGAGGAACGTTTCGCTGAGCTCGAAAAGTCGCGCGCCGTGCTCGACCCGGTCCCGTTCTGAGTCACGAAATTAATAAAGGAAAAGGATGCCGGAGCACGTATGTCCTGGAAGCACGAATACACCGTCATCACGCATGAAGAACCACTCATCATGATGCTCGGTCATGTTGGCCTTTTTGAGGACAAACGCAACGGACTCTATGTGCGTTTCGAGAACATCGGACCGCATCCGGTGCTCACGGTCGTGCAGGAAGTCACGAGGAACGAGACGCTCTCGTCGGCGCGAGTCTATGTTTTCGCGAAGGAGCAGAGCATTGCACAGATGATGTTTAGGTATTTCATGGACCGCACGAAGGCGTCGGAGACCGTGCTGATGGACGAGAAAGGCAACCTGCTCCACCCTCGGAATGATGCGTGCCTGAAGCGCACGGCCGACGAGCTCGCCAAGAACATCGAATCCTATCTCTAGAAGCGAAAGGCTCAAAAAGCCCGCTTCGTGCATCACCATATGAAGCAATACAGAGTCATCTACGACCGCAAGGGCTGCATCGGGGCTGCCGCGTGCGTTGCCGGCCACGACGCCCGTTGGGTGCTGGTGGATGACGGAAAGGCAGACCTGAAAGGGG
Source organism: Candidatus Woesearchaeota archaeon (assembly GCA_016203265.1). GTDB lineage: Archaea > Nanobdellota > Nanobdellia > Woesearchaeales > ARS49 > DSQK01. The sequence goes on from JACQNB010000092.1 coordinate 2,311, forward strand.
CGCAGCTGAACAAGGAAGGATTGTTCGAGCTCATCATCGACGAAAACGAATTGCCAAAAATGATGGATGCGGCGCAGTTGTGTCCCGTGCTCGTCATTCACATTGATGAAGTCGAGACGGGGAAGCGGCTGATATGACGCTCTCGCCATTGGAAGAAAAATTCTTGGAACTTCGCGAGTGGGCAAACGCGCCGTGCAAGGTCGAACAAAAGTTCAGCACTCGTGACGAGATTCTGCCAGGCATCGCAGTTTATTCGGAATGGAAGCATTACGAACGTCCGCAATGGGTGAACTCGTTGCGTGTCGGAACGGTTGACTGTTTTGTGCTGATCTCCCAAAGCGACCTTGCCCCGGGGAGTTATCGTGTCCTTGTCTACAAGATGCCGGACGAACCGTTGGAAGCGATGAATGACGACGACCACGTGCTTTTCAATCAGCTGCACCGAGGGAAAATCAGCGAGCATCTGTCGGAAATCGTGGTGAAACCGTACGCGATTGGACGGCTGTCGTCGGAGTTTTTCCGCGTATTCAGCAAAGAGATACCGGCAATCAACGTCCCAACAGCGTCCGAGCAGTGATTTTGTATTCTTCAACTGCTTGCTGATCGAATGGATTGACCTTGAGCAGGTGCCCGAGGAGCATGACGCTGACCATCTCCATCTGCAATAACCTTCCAATGGTGTCTGCGGACAGGTCAGGTACCGCGATTTGAATAAAGGGTCGTTTGTGCCGCGAAAACGCGTCCTGCGTGCCTTGCACAATCGCGTCAAGCAGTCGCGTGAATGATTTGTGCTGCAGATAGGAGAATATGCCGTCTGCTTTTGCGACGTGGACGTCTTGGCCGAACTTGTCGACGGTCACGAAGCGGTGGAACACGAGTCTTGGGCCGGCCAAGTCGTATTGCCCGACGCTGTGCAAATCAGTGCTGCCGACGGAGACCGTCGGCAGGATGCCTGCGTCTTGCGTCTTGCCGAGGCTTTCGGCGAGCAGTTGCCGATACCACTTGCCATAGCCTTCCAGTTTGGTGGAAAAGACGAACGTGTCGTGCACGGTCTTGCCGCGCTTGAGTTCAAGATAGGCGATGCTTGCTAAGAGCAACGCGGGATTTGACGCGATATCCGTGCGCAGGCAGTGCCCGAGCATGTGCTGCGCTCCTTGGACAAGACGTTCGATGTCGACGCCCAAGACTGCTAACGGAAAAAGGCTCACGGCTGAGAACACAGAATACCTCCCGCCGACGGCATCCGGAATCGTCAACAACGACCAATCGTTTTGCTTCGCCAAATGTTCAAGTGGCGAACCAACATCAGTCGTGACGACCATCGTCACGAGCTTCGAGCGCCTGAACTCGTCGAGGAACACTAAAAAGTTCGCAATCGTCTCCATCGTCGTTCCTGACTTGGAGACGACGTTGATGACGACACGTTTGTTGTCGCGCACGGTCGAGCGTATGCGTTTCGCGATGGCTGCCGTCGCGTCCGAATCGACGGTTTCTGCGTACAGCACCGGCATGCCGGGCGTGATCGTGCCGAGCACGGCTTCTTGGACTGCGCGCGTGCCCAGACTGCTGCCGCCGATGCCGACCACCACGAGTAAAGCTGCATCCCTGCATCTGCGCGCCAACTGCTGCGTTGTGCGCACCTGCGAAACATCATACGGGAGCACCAACGAGCTTGCCGCATCAGTGTACGCGCGGCGTTCAACGACTTGTCTCAGCGCAAGAATGCGGCTTTTGCATTTGGCAGCCGTGTCGCGGATGTTCGTGAGCGTGACGCCTGCGTTTTTCCAAGTGATCGTGAACATGGTCCCTCTTTTGATGTCAATGAAGAGTGGTGCTTTTTAAATACTTGCGCTCCCCCGCCATAGCTCCCAAGATGCGTTTTGATGCGTCAGAATAACAGTCAAGCACGCAAGGCTCGCCAATTCCTGTGCGCAGGAGCAAAAGAAGGGACAAAACAAGGTAACTATTGCGGATACGGTCCGAGAAACGTGCTCATCGTCACGAAGTCGTCTTCGGAAATCAGCCCTTCGGCGTAGCGGTGCTTGATCCAGTCGCGCATGCCGCCTTCCATGTTGACGGCTTGGTAGCCCTTGCTGCGCAACAGTTCGGCGGCCATGCTGCTTCTCCGTCCTGAACGGCAGACGCAGATGACTTGCTTGTCTTTCGGCAAATCGAGCTTCGGGATGTCCGCTTCAAGTTGTTGCAGCGGAATCAGCACGCTGCCCTCAATCGCAACAACCGCATACTCATCCGCTTCGCGCACGTCTAAGAGCACCATCGGCGCCTGGCGTTTGACCAGTTCGCAGACTTGGTCGACGCTCAACGAGGTTTGCATGGGATGATGAAACCAGCCGGGGTTAATAAAGTTTGATGGTGCTGGAGTAGCCAAATGCTTAAAATGATGGACGACCGGCCGGAAGACGTGCCGCACCTCAACGATCCCGGTATTGATTTCACGGTCGAGGTGTTCCCGGTCCACGACAATCGCGTTCTGCTCAGAAAGCACGACAAGTACGGCATCTGGCTCGGCGTGGGAGGCCATATCGAACGGCACGAGGATCCTATCGATGCGGCCATGCGCGAGCCGGGTGAGGAGGTCGGACTTGAGGTCATCATTATCGGGACGGAAAAGGTGTTGCGGGATGGGCGTCCGGGCGAGGATTATCACGAGCTGCCGTTGCCGCTCGGCCTGAACCGCCACCGCATCAGCCCGACGCACGAACACGTCACGCTCGCATATGCGGGAATCGCGAAGACGGATATGCTGGTTCCATCCGAGGAAGAAAAGAGTCCGGAAATGCGCTTGATGACGGAAGCGGAAGTCTTGGCGCATCCCGAAATCAAGCAATCCGTGAAACGGTACGCGATGAAAGCGTTGAAGATTGCGCAGGAATATCTCAGCCAAACGTGAACGTATACATCCGTAACCCTTTCTTGCCCTTGATTTCGAGCTCGTGCGTGCCGGATGCTTCAGTCAACACGATCGCGTACAGCCGTTCGTCGCCGATCAGGTCATCCGAGTCGACAATCTGACCATCGAGCAACACCTGCACTTCTTGCGCAGGATCGCTGCTGGCCACGATGTTCACGTTCTTGGCCGTGTACGTCAAGAGCACGCTGCCTTCGGATTGCAGCTCCATGTAGTCAGGCGTGATCGTCCACGTGCCAATAACATAATGCGTGTTTGGTTCGCGCGAAACAGGAGCCGCATACGTGACGGTTTCGCCTGCAGGATAGCCTTCACTGTTTCCTCCGGCATTGCGCCGGAATGCGGAGCCAAAATACAGTTCGGGCGTTGCGACAAATCCGCGCTCGACCGCCGTTGGAGGCGTGACGATGGGCTTTTCGACGACCATATCCTCGCCCATACGCTCGACTTTCTCCTTGAGCAACGCTTGGATTGCCAATTCAGTCTCTTCATACCCGCCTTCGCCGATGTGGTCATAACGAATGAAGCCGTCGATGTCGACGAGATATTTGCGCGGCCAGTATTGGTTCTTGTATGCGCGCCACGTGCGGTAGTCGTTGTCCTGCATCACCGGATACGTGATGCCGAACTTATTGACGGCCTTCCGCACGTTCTCAGGATCCTGTTCGAACGCGAACTCGGGCGTGTGCACGCCCAGGATGACCAACCCGGCGTCCGCGTACGAGTCATGCCATTGCTTCAGGTACGGTAATGTGCGGATGCAGTTGATGCAGGAATACGTCCAGAAATCGACCAGCACGACCTTGCCGCGCAACTGCGCCAACGTCAATGGTTCGGTGTTGATGAATTCGCCCGTCGGAATGAGCTCAGGCGCGTACGGGAACTGCGCTTCTTTTGCCGCGATGATGTCCGCGACGGCCGCGTCCGCGACCGCGTCCGGACGCGTTGCATCGACAGGCCCGTCCGGTATCGCGGGCTTGCTGCGCTCGATCAAGACAATTGAAAGCGCAACCAGACAAAGAACCGCAAGAAGCATAACTGTTTTCGCTTTCATCCGAGCAAGAACCTGTTCTGGATTGTAA
>JACQNB010000093.1 GCA_016203265.1 Candidatus Woesearchaeota archaeon
CGGCTGCACCAACCGCAAGGACATCCTTGACCCTGCCATCATCCGTCCGGGCCGGCTCGATCGCTTGATTTACGTTCCATTGCCCGACGCCACCGGCAGAAAAGAGATATTCCTCATCCACAGCAGGAACATGAAGCTCGACAAGAAAGTGGATGTCGACGCGCTCGTGCTCTTGACTGAAGACTGTTCAGGAGCCGAAATCAACTCCATCTGCACCGAAGCGGGCTATGCCGCCATCCGGAGCGACCGCACCAAGGTCACGATGGATGACTTCATCGCCGCCGTCGACAAGGTCAAAGCAGAAGAAGACACGGAATTCAGGAGAATGTTTGGATGAATTGCCCTGCGTGTGCCATCACCTTTTCTGAAGCAAAAGTCAAGAGCCTCAAGTACTGGGACGTCTATGTGCATCCGAACCAAACGTACCTCGGACGTGGGTTGTTCGTACTGAAACGCCACGCAGCATTCAAAGAATTGTCCGCTGAAGAAAAAAGCGAGCTTGCGCGCGCGGAAGATGCGTTCTTGGCTCTCGTCAACCGTGATTTCAAACCAGAAACAGTGGAACAGTATGACTACCCATTGCACGCACAACACGAAATCGTGCCACGCTACAAGTCATTCCGCATCATCAATGGCGCAGAATTCACGGACGAACACTTCGGCAAACCCGCGGACCTTGCCCACGAATGGAACGTCGAGGGTTCGGCAAAATCGTTCCTCATCAGAATGCTCGTGATGCGCTTCAGGCAAACCTTCTTGAACGTATAACCACGTCAACCGACACACGATAGACATGCGGACTGCTCTGGCCCACTTTCACGACGCGCTGCACGACACATTGCTTCTTCGCCTTTACACAGGCAGGCACCAAAGGGTCTGCCGCGCGATTGAACGCGGTATCATGAGCGAAGGTGTAGAAATGGATGGTCGCTTTTGGTTTGCAGACCTTCAGCGCAGCGGGAACGAATGTCGCTGCCGTCAGCGGCAACGGCATGATGACGCGGTCAAAGCGTTCTTTCGTGCGCAAACACCAGCGTTTCGCATCGGCTTTGATAACGGTGATTTTGTGCGATAACCTATTCAGCACAAGATTTTCTTCGGCTTGTTTGTGCGCAACCGGGTTCAATTCAACTGAAGTGATATGGCCTGCTTTCGTGTGCTTGGCCAAGACGAGCGCATACGGCGCGACTCCGCCAAAAAGGACGAGAACCTTCTCGCCTGGCTTGACGAGCTGTGCGATGCGCAAACGCTCGGAACTCAAACGGGGCGAGAAATAGGTTTTCGCGACATTGACGCGCATGCGAAGCCCGCTTTCCTTGTGCTCAACGACCATTGCACGCTTGCCTGCGAGAAAAACGAGTTTTTGCACGCGATACTTGCCTGCATGCATGCCCGTCTTGCGATACACCGCCGTGAAAAAAGGATGCCGCGCAAGAAATGCCTTTGCTGACTGCTTCGTGCCGTGCTCCATGATGGCGACGGTGCCGATTGCGTCGAAGCTCGTCATAAGAAGTGACTCAACCCCTTCTGTTGGCGCTGCTCTGCGCCATGCAGGAGCTCGTTCAACGTCTTTTCCACGCGTTCAGCCCCGAAATCATGCTCGTCAACGAGCAGTTTCGTGACCGCTTTCGGGTCGGGCGGCGTCCATTCAAGCGCATAGTCCTTGACGACGGCAGGATGCTTGAACAGGTCAAAAATGTCTTCCCATGCGTTCTCAAACGCATCATCCCACTTGACTGCCGCGAACAAGGCGCTGAAATCGTGGCCATGTTCTGCCACGAGTTTCACGGCTTTTTTCGGGCCGATGCCCTTGATGCCGCCGATATTGTAATCAGTCCCGACGAGCATCGCCAGCGCGATGAGCTGATCCTGTGTCAGTTGCAGCGTGTTCAGCACGTCCTTAAGCTCAATCAATTCAGGGCGCACAAACGTATACGCGAGCTGCCCTGGTTTCTTTCGTCGTCCGGTAATGGCGAGGTTGCGCACCAGTCGCGAGGCCCCGAAAATGAGGCTGTCGGCATCCTGACTTGCGCTGGCCCACACCGAACCTTGCCTGACCAAATAAGCGGCTTGCGCTTCGCCTTCTCCGGTGCCTTGCACGCACGGCAGTCCCAATGCCTGAATGAGCTTGCGTGCCTCGTCCACCATGTCTTTCGTGAGATGAATCGAGCGTGCCGCATATTTCCGCATGGCTTCCTGATCCTCTTCCTTGGCCGCAATATGGTATTTTGCCTCGGCTTCGGCCTTCAGCTCAGAACGGCGCTGCTGCTCCGCCTTCTTCAACGCAGGAGGCTTTCCGTCAAACACAAAACATGGCCTGATGCCGGTCTGCATAAGTTTGGTAGTGCGCGAGAACAACCCGATGAGATGGCTCGTGATCCGTCCTTTGCTGTCCGTCAAGGACGCGCCGTCGGGACCTCGTATGGTGGCGAGAAACTGATATAAAAAAAGGCTCGTGTCAATCGCGATCCGTTTGCCAGCAAGCGCACTGAGCTCAATCTCGGTCTTGGGAACGAGTTCGAATATCTTTACGCCCATTACGTGACCTGAATCGCCAACGTAAGGTCGCCGCTGTATTCCTGGTTCACTTCAGGGAATTGGGCTTGGTGGAAGATATTCACGTCGAACTCATACGTGCCTTTCGGAGGTGCACGACCATCAGCAAAGTTGTTGGCTTCAATGACGATGGTCTGGAAACTTTGTTGGTTCGGTTGCAACGGCGTGACCGAGTAATCATTGTGCGACAGCCAGGTCGCGACATCCGATGCATCCACCCCGTCGATGGTGTTGGTCGACTTGTCATACGCTCGCTTGAACGCGACGTCAACCAGGAAATTGTCCTTTTCGGGGAAACGATTGGTGAATCCGATACCGAATGTGTAGTGCTGGCCCGAGGAAAGCGGCGCATAGCTTTCAGTCACGAAATATTTCGTGGTGCTCGTGAGACCGTCATGGAGCTTCTTCTCGGTTTCAGGAGTCATCGAATAATCGACAGACACCGGCGAGGGCGTTGGAGCGGGTGCTGGCGTCGCGGAAGACACCGGAGTGAGGGGCGCTTCCGGCAATTTCTGCAGCGCCGGGCTACAGCCCGCCAGAATCAATAGACAGAGTGCGAGTATCGCGGTCGTTTTCATGGTTGTCCTCCCAATCGTGTGAAGACCAATCCCCTGAGCTCCTTTGCGAGCAGGTCTTGGCCTTTCTTGCTCAGTTCGCCGGGCGCGAGGAGCACGGCAGGCAGCTTTTTGAGCTGGCCCTGCGTGAACGCGGCCATCAGGTCGGCATCCGTGAGCTTGTTCTTGTTCCGTGCCTTTGCATAGCACACGAAACTCCCCACGGGACTCGGCACCTCAAGGATGAGGTCGTAGTCCTGCTTCTTCTTGATCATAACGTGTTCGAGTATTTTAAGATTGCCTTTGGCGCAGAAGGCCTGCAATTCCTGGAAAAACGAATCCGAGAGCGCAGGATCGTCCAGTAATGATGGGATGGGAGCGACGATAGGCGCCGGCGGAACCAGGGTCGGCGTCAGTGCACTCGATAGCGCAACAGGTTGTTTTGGTGCTGTTTTGGGAACGGCTGGTTTCGGCAGCAATGGCTTTTGGACATCCAACTCTTTTGGCTTGATTATTTTGCGTGGCTTCTTTCGCAATTCGACAGGTTTCACGGGCATTTCAGCCACGTTCGCGACGGGTGAAGGTTGCGAACGTGGAACAGATGCAGGAGGCAATCGAACAATGGGTTGCGGCGGTTCGAGCGCTGTGCGAATCATATCTGACGCTTCCGCATCCGGCAACGCATACCATTTCCAGAAAATCTCGGTGATGCCATCATGGGTGACGTTGAGCGCGAACGCGAAGTCCTTGATGCCGCGCAACGAAACGCGCGTCAATGCTTCCTGTTCGTTGTCGCGCAGCACTTTTTGCTGCTGCAAGAGTTCGACGGTGCGGCGATCCTTCTCGTTCAGGCTCGCGGTGAAATTGAGCAGCATGGCCTCCTGCCCGGGCGCAAAATAGAGGGGAGAACCGCCCACCTTGAGGCCCGAGACTTTGAGACTTCCTTTACTGACGAGTTCCGAGAGCATGGCGCTCGCCATGAGGATGTTGGTGCCGACTTCCTTCGCGATATGCACCGGCAGAATGGGTCCCTTGGCGCGCACGAACGCAAGCACTTTGTCCCGGTAGTCCAACACCATTGGGTTTTTACGACGAGAAACGCTATTTAAAGATTGTTGTGCTGGAGCTACCGCATCGACGGATTCCTGCGGCGCACCCACGCAACGTCCCAGTAGCTGACGTCTTCGTCATCGTCCACGACCGCGATGAGCACGCGCTTGTTGACGCTGTGCGCGACGCGGTTCTTGGACGCGAAGTCTTTCCAAATGAGCTGTTGGCGCTCATGCACCGGAATCACAATCCACTGCGCGTGCTTTTTCACACTGGTGTACACACGAAAGTCGGCGCCGAACTTCAAACCGGTTTTGACGATATACCCTTGATCGTTCAAATCACGGAAAACGACGTAACTCGTCCAAAAGTCCCTTGCGCCGCGCTTTGCAAGCCGAAGAAGCGCATCAAGCGAGCAGTTTTTGTTCGTTGGCGTGATGACCTGGAGCGCGCCCTTTTCCTGCAAATAGAGCGCTTCAATCAATGACAACTGCACGCGACCATCATCGAGTCGTTTGCCAAAATGTTTCACGAACGAACGAGCAGCCATCGAATTCTCGGTCGCCACACGACCGTGCGCGAGCAATGCCTTGATCATGGCTGATTTTCCGGCAACCTGCTTTAAAAAGATTATCTTTTTAAAGCTCGTCGTGCCTAACGGAGCATGCAACTCACGTTCCTCGGCACCAGCGCGATGGTGCCCACCAAAGAGCGAAACCACTCTGCTGCGTTCCTTGAATACAAGGCCGAAGGACTGTTGTTCGACTGCGGGGAGGGCACGCAGCGCCAGTTCAAGCTGGCAGGCATCCCGATGACGAAAGTCAACCGCATTTTCTTGACGCACTGGCATGGCGACCACGTGCTCGGGCTGCCGGGCGTGATCCAGTCACTCGGCGCGATGGAATACGCGGGAACATTGCACATTTACGGTCCCGAAAAGAGCAAACTGCATATCGGCAAGATGTTCGAGGCGTTCGTGTTCGATCACCGCATCGCAATTGAGGTGCACGAATGCAGTTCCGGCATCATTCACGATGATGAAGAGTATTTTGTCGAGTGCGCGCCGCTCGACCACAAGATTCCTTGCCTAGGATTTGCGTTCGTCGAGAAAGACCGGCACCGCATCAATATGCCTATGCTCAAGAAGTTAGGCGTGACTGAAGGACCGCACCTGAAGCCGTTGCAAGAGGGAGAAAATATTGACTGGAAGGGCAAACGCATCCTTGCGAAAGACGTCACGGAACACGTGCACGGCAAAAAGCTTTCGTACGTCGTTGACACGCGCATGTGCGACACAGCCATCCAAATCGCGAAAAACGCCGACGTGTTAATTTGCGAAAGCTCGTATGCGCACGATTTGCAGGAGAAAGCCCACGAACACCGGCATCTTTCTGCACGGGATGCCGGCCTGATCGCGAGCCGTGCGAACGCGAAGAAATTGGTGCTGACGCATTTTTCTGCGCGCTACAAAAGCACGCACGAAGTCGAAGCTGATGCGCGCGATGTGTTCGACAACGTGATCGCGGCAAAGGACTTGATGAAAATTACGCTTTGATATCGGCCGCTTGCACGGTCTTTCTTCCGGCCGTTAACGCGGCCGTGACTGCTTGTTTGCCAATGGCGTCTGCGTGCTTTTCAAGCACTTGTTTCAATGCGGCCTTTGCGTCTTCCGAGACGCGTTCGGCGCCGGCCTTCTTCAGCAACGCTTCCATTGTCGCCAATGGCAGTAAACGGTCAGTCATGCGTCTGTTCAGGCGCGCGTTCTTTTTAAGCGTTGCGAGCGAAAGACACATAAAGCGCGAAACGCTCAAACAGTCATGAGCCGCAAAAGCAAAGGGATTTCCGCAGAACGCGAATTGATTCATCTCTTCTGGGGCACGGGGTCGTGGGCCGCCATCCGCGTTGCAGGCTCGGGAGCCATCAAGTATCCTGTCCCTGACGTGCTGGCAGCCAACAATCTCCGCAAGCTCGCCATCGAGTGCAAAAGCACGAAAGGCAGGCAGCAGCACCTTGATAAGGACCAGATTGACGGCCTGCGCGAGTTCGCGCAAAAGTTCGGCACGGAAACCTGGATCGGCGTGCGGTTCAACAACGAAGGCTGGCGCTTCCTGAGCCTCGAGGACTTAAAAGAAACGCCTTCGGGTTACTCGGCAAATTTCACGCACGCCGAAGCGAAAGGGCTCTCGTTCGACGAGCTCGTCGGGAAGTTCTGACGCAAGGTTTATAAACGGCTAGACTCGTTTTTCTGGCTTCATTGTGAAGACCATGCCAAAAGCCGCCGGAACCATTGTGGAAGATGTCGTCAGTCAACTCATCGGCGAAGACGTTCTGCCATTAGTAAAGGCGCTCAAGAACAAGCAGAATATTTCTGAATTCAAGCTCGCGAGCACGATTCGGCGCGAAATCAACATGACGCGTAATATGCTCTACCGACTGTACGACCAGAATTTGGTGAGTTTCAGCCGCAAAAAGGACAAGAAAAAGGGATGGTACATCTACTACTGGACGTTCAATATCAAACGCATCAAGTACTTGGCTGAGGAACTGAAGAAAAAACGTCTTGAAAAACTGCAAGAACGCCTCGGGCGCGAACAGACAACGCAATTCTTTTCCTGCAAGAACAACTGCATCCGGCTGAGTTTCGAACAGGCGACCGATTTCGAATACAAGTGCCCTGAATGCGGCGAATTGCTCAATCAGGAAGACAACAGCAAAAAGATTGAAGACATCAAGACGGAAATCGCGTCGTTGCAGAACGAGTTGGCCGCAAAGCCCGTCAAGGAAACGAAAGTGAAGCAACCAAAACCCGCGAAAGCTAAACCCAAAGCCAAGGGTAAGCGTGCGAAAAGTCGTCGATAAATCGACTGTGCGAGAGAATGCCGAGTTCTGAAATGATGCTGACCTGATTTGGGTCGAGTGCTTCATACGTTGCGACACAACGCGTCTGATGGCCATGGCTCACGAAGCACTGTTTCGCCATGCCCGGCACGTTTTCGAGCTGACGCGTGAACTGAAATCCTATCGCAAACGCGTATGCGGGAATGCCCCGCGCAGCCGCGAGCTCGACTAAGAGTTCCGAACCAATGGGTGCGATGACTTTCTCGGACGTGATGGCAATCACCGGGATGATAACCAAATCCGCCTGTTTGATGGCCTGGCGGGCGGCCAATGGCTCGTAGATCGTACTGTGAATATTCGGCGAGGCGTGCCCGATGATGTGCAATGCTGCCTTCGTTTTCGTCACGATCGAGAGCAGGTCGGAATTGGACAACAATGCGATAGCACTACCTTTCTTGATGCGGTGAAGCAGGGTGGCTTGGGCATTTGCTTCTGCCGAATGCAGCGCGGCCTTGCAGCGCTGGATGCGTTCGAGCACTGATTCCTTGTGCCCGAACTTTGCCGCCGCGAGCACGGAGGTCACGAGATTCTTTGTGACGGGGTCGTCTGGCAAACGCTTTGCTAATGCTGAAAGATTCTGAGAGAGTTTGTCTTCCGGAGAACGGTGCGTGGCCTCGTCCAACTGGCTTAAGGCATTCATCGCTTCTTGCGGATGGAACGCTCGATCTTGAGCTCTTCACGCACAATCTGATGCGCCATCTTCTCAATGTGGTCCTCGATTCTCGCGACTCTCCGTTCCATCAAGACCAGAATACGCAATGAGTAGACAATCGCGGCAAGCGTGCCAACAATAATTGCCAACGTGATTCGGACTAATACATCTTCAACCATAGGTCACCTCTCTTGACGGCATTAGAATAAAGGATGTTTAAAAAGGTTGTGCTAGGCGCTTGCTGCTGCGGAGGGATAGTCCAGTTCAGAAGGAGGAGTTTTCGGGTCATTGCATTGATAACCGTACACATACGCAAAGAATTTGCTTTTGGGAGGGCGTCCAGCTAATGCGTCAGAAAGCCCATCTGCATAATTTCGGAGAATCGTTTCGAGCTCTTGTGGTGTGCGAGGTAAATCCTTTGCAGAAATTTGATATTTAGGGCTAGGAAGGATGATGTCACTTGGAGGCCATTCTTCTTCACACATTTACTTCGCCTTCTCCCAAATCATATCGAACACGTTCTCCATTCCCTTGGCGATAAAGTTTGTGTTCAGCCAGACGCCGAAGTCGTAGTTGGCGTGGGTTTCTTTGTCGTCCAGCGGCATCATGATGACGTGCTTGCCATCCACAACGACGAAGCGAGAACGGATGCCGTCGATGTGCTTGACTTGGCCGTAGGAGCTCAATGTTTTGACTGCGGCGGCGTTCTCCTTTGACAATTGCGCCGCGATCTTGATCTTGGCACCCTTGTCTTTTGCCTTTTGCAATGCGAGCTTCAAATTTTCGGCTTTGTGATTCAAGCCAGATTCAGTCGTGACAATCAAGACGGTCTTCTCGGCGTTCTTGATGATGCTGTGCAAATGGTCGTACAGGTTACTGCGACCCTTGATTGCGCCGGTCAAGTCCGCCGGTTCGACGAGCTCAACACCTTGCTTGTGCAAAAGATTGAGTTCGTTCAAGACTTCGGAACCCTTCAAACCTTCCAATTGCTTGCCTTGGCGGTCTGCTTCTTCTGCGGTTCGCTTTTTGATACGATCGATGACTTCTGAAGGCGTCACGGCAAGATACTTGATGGGCTTGCCCAACTTCATGATGATGAATCCTTTCTTCTCAAGCGATTCGAGCACATCATAACTTCGCGAACGAGGCACGTTCGCGATGTCAGAAAGCTCTCCTGC
>JACQNB010000094.1 GCA_016203265.1 Candidatus Woesearchaeota archaeon
GCGGGGGAGGTGGAGGCGGTAGTTCAGGAGGCAGCAGCAGCGCGCCGCCCTACAACGTGACCGCGCCGATCATTTTCCCGGAAATCTTTGACGATGACAGTTCAGATGGCGGTTCGAGTGGTTCAAGCGATGGCACGAGCGGTTCAGGCAGTTCGAGCACGAACGCGACGACGCCATCTCAGATTACCGGAGCGGTCATCACGGATCTCACGGAAGCAAGCGCGAACATCGGATTCATGATCATCTTGGGCATCCTGGTGTTTGGATTGCTCATCTATCTTGTCGTGGGCAAACTTCTTGCATAATTTGTCATCACCTTTTTAAACGGACCTTTGCATGTGCGTGCATGCAACCCCGAAGCTGCTACTTCATCACCGGTCTCGATGCATACCTGTTGCCTGAATTTGCCGCGCCTGAACTGCGTTCCGAGTCTGCCGCGCGCACTGCAGAACGAAGCGCGCTGTTGCGGGACTTCGCGGCTTTGCTCGAGCAGTGTCTTGATCGGCGTATTATTGACGCCAAGAAGCCGACTGAACTGATACGTTCACGCGAGTGTGCAAGTATCGAGAATCATATTGGTGAAACAGCGAACGACATTCGCAGTCAGTGACCTAAAGCCCCAGCATCTGATCGATCTCTCGCGCTGCCTTTCGCAAGTCCTCAATCGTTCTTTCAGTGTCCTTCTGCACTTCCTCGATCAAGAGTTCCAGGCTGTTGTCGCGAAGCCAATAGTGCCGGCCGTCATACAAAACAATGCCTGATTCGATGAGCTTGTTGATGTGGTGCACGACCGTGCCGCGCGTCAAATCGAGCGTTTCCGCAATGGCGTCAGAACTCAACGGCCTGCCGGTCTTCGCGGCCTTCACGAGCTCGAGAAAGACGCGAAACATTGACTTGTCCTTGTCACGCTGACCAAAGAGCCCGAGCGAGGAACCGAACCATTGCAGTTCGTCGTTCAGGTTCGCCCTCGGCGGCTTGCGCACGGTCACGATCGTGATCCTGCGCTGGATGAACGCCATACGTCAGCCCAAATAATTGGGTGTTTCTCTCGTCTCTTCCGGCTGCACGATGGACTTTTGCTTCTTTTCCGCCTTTGCCACGGCCTTCGGCTTCGTGATCTTGCCGTATTCCTCTTCGTACCGTTTCACGCTGGCTTCCATGACTTCGATGACCTTCTTCGCGTGCCACGGATCAAGCATGATGACGTTGTGCTGCATCAGGAAGCTTGGCTTTCCTTTGCCTCTCGGGTCGTTCCTCGGCGTGATCATCTTGAAGTCCAAGACGAACTGCACGGGCGTGAAGTTCACGCTCATCTCGTGCGCGTACATCGCGCCGCCGTCGTTCACGCTCATGTTGAATTGTTCTGCCACGTTAATCACCTGTTGTTGTATTGATCGTTACTTCCCCGGCTTCACCGTTCCTGGCGAGCCTTGGTGCGTGCCTATTGTTATTCGAGCACGCAACTCGAAGCTCGCCAATTCCTGTTTCGGGGAAGCTTACTATTTACTATATTTCATGCGACAATATCTTTCTCAACTTTTCCTTGTCGGGAACGAGCGCTTCAAGCTCTCCGCCGGGGATGGTCTTGCTGAACTTGAGTTTCATCGCCCATTCTCGGACGCTTTGCGCGTCGTTCTTGTTCACGAAATAATTGAGATCGAACCAGTCATTCAGCTTTTCGCCGTGATGGTTCCAGCTCGCGAGCCTGCAGCCCGTTGGCCTGACGCTGTGGATCGAGCAGCCTTCCTTGCCGAGGAACACGCACGCGCCGTACGGCTTCGAGACCATCTTCGGCTTCCAATGCGTCGTGTGGAATCGCGTCACGGGCTCGAAATACTTGTCCTTGACTTCGTTGAGCGGGACGTTTAAGGTGTCCGCAATGTGCGGCAAGTCGCTTTCCAATGCCGTACCGGTGCCGGTTTCGCAGCACTTGGTGCAGTTGTGCTTCTGGCACGGCGTGTCCGCGAGATGCTCGATGACCTGCAACGGCGTGCTCGCCGTCACGTGCGCTTCCTCTTGTTTTGTCTCACGGCACGGAATCATGGAAATCCGTAGGGGCGCGCAGTATTTAATACTTTCTGCCCTGACTACGAAAGCTTTATATATTAGTTCAGTCAAACTAGTGTTATGTTGATGTGAAGTCAACATAATCTGGGTGGTTCCATTGGCTGAAATCAAGCAACACGATACAATCGACATTGAAAACCTCAAACAAAGCTTGAACGATAAATCGAAACAAGCCGAGGACTACCTGAACACGCTCAAACGGGTACAAGCAGATTTTGAAAATTTCATCAAACGCACCGACAACGAGCGCAAACA
This sequence comes from Candidatus Woesearchaeota archaeon, assembly GCA_016203265.1. Classification (GTDB taxonomy): domain Archaea; phylum Nanobdellota; class Nanobdellia; order Woesearchaeales; family ARS49; genus DSQK01. Next base: position 2,323 of record JACQNB010000094.1, read on the forward strand.
GTTCATTGACTTCGCATCAGCACCTTTGATTACTAAATTACTCACGTTCCTTGATGATTTCGATCATATGCTCGCATCACCGGACACTCAAAAACTGCCGGGGGAGACATTGCAGGGGTTGAAGATGATTCACGACAAGTTCCTGAAGCTCCTGACCAGCGAGGGCGTCAAGCCCATCACGTGCGCGGGCAAGGCAGATCCGTACCTGCACGAAGTCATCCTGACCGAGCAGAAGGAAGGCACGGAAGATAACGTGATTTTGCAGGAGCTGCAAAAGGGCTACA
>JACQNB010000017.1 GCA_016203265.1 Candidatus Woesearchaeota archaeon
GAGTAACAGAAATAGTATATAAAGATATTGGTGTTAAATAGGTAACGCCTTCTAAGGAAGGAATGTATGTTGTTGTTAATATACTTAACGGTATGGTTTCCTGCGGATGTGCTTGCAGACCCGGCACAAGAAGACAACCTTGCCGTTTCTCGTTCGAATCCTGACCGTCGTACTGTTCCAATACGTGAGGCAGTGCTTGCAGAACCGGTAGCGGAACTGTTCAGGCATCCGCACCTTAAACTTGGTCTGGATGGTCCTGGCCAGCTTGACTGCCCTATTTGCTGTTTTCTGATCTGCTTTCGCCGCGTTCGAGAAAAGGATATGGATGCGCTCCAGCGCGCGTGTCTTGAGTTTGCTCTTATCCCCCATGGATGGATTCAGGGTTGCCGTATTTATATGTCTTTACCTGTCATGTGTTCTCCACGAGCAGAATACTCAAATAGTCGAACGTCTTTCTCCACCCATGTTTTCGTTTTTGCGCAGACTGATGGGCGGCGAAGAGGTCGAGCGGCAGAAATTGCGTTCGTGGCTCGTGGAACGAAAGATCGAGGACGCGTCCCTGCACGCGCTGGCCGGCCTTATCGAGCAAGCGCAGACGCCGGATGTGCACGAACTCGAGCACATCCAAAAGGACTTTGACATTGCTGAACAACGCATCAAGGCGCTCGAACAAGACGCGCGCATGAACGAAGTCCAGGACGCGAAGCAGAAACTGCAAACGACGATTGAACATATCAGAACCGTCCGTGAACCTTTCCTGCAGGAATTCGAGACCCATCGCGCGCTATTGCAGGAAAAACTGTCGCAAGCGCCTGAACGCGAACTGCTCGAGTCTTATCTCGCAAAACCGATCGAAACGCTGGCGCGCGACCGCGACCTCGTCATCGTCACCTTCATCAACGGCCCCCGTTGGAACAAACAGCAGCTTGCGGCATTCCTGCGGCGCTATGGCACGTTGATGCTGCAGCAGGACACGCTCGTGAACCGCATCGCGTCGTATCCGGTGTTCCATGAACTTTCGAATGTCCGCGCGCGGGTGCGGATGCTGCAGGAACAGCTGCAGAAGGCGCAACAGAAAGTCGACGCCGAACGGACGCGTCTGGAGCACGAACGCACGGTCGCGGAAGAGACGTTCTTGGCCCATCTGAAGACGTTCGGTCAGGAGATCAAACTCGTCTGAAACACGTGACGTTGTCTTCCAACGCCTTGATGCCGGGCAATGTTTTGCCTGCGAAAAAGTCCAATGACGCCCCTCCGCCCGTGGAGACGTACGTGAACTTGAATGGGCGTATGGCATCAGCCGTGTCGCCGCCGCCGATGATGGAGACTGCTTTTGATTGGGAGATGGTTGCTGCGAGCGCTTGCGTGCCTTTCGCGAACTGCTTTTTCTCGAACATGCCGACGGGCCCGTTCCACAGGACTGTTTTCGCGTTCTTGAGTATTTCCTGATAGATTGCGACGGTTTCAGGACCGATGTCCAAGCCCATCTCGTTCGTCGCGAATTCGTTCGCGTGCACGACCGTGCCTTCGTCATCCGGTGATTTCGCGACGACGCAATCGACCGGAAGGATGAGTTTGCGTTTGGTCTGGCTCAGGAGCTGTTTCGCGACGTTCACTTTTTCCAATTCCACCTTGCTCGTGCCAGTTTTCAAGCCCGATGCCCTGAAGAACGTGAACATCATCGCACCGCCGATGAGGATGGCGTCGACCTTTTTCAGCAAGTTCCGGATGACCTCGATCTTGTCGCTTACCTTTGCGCCGCCCATGACCGCGATGTACGGATGCTTCGGATGATGCAGGAGCCTGTCCATCGTCTCGATTTCCTGTTGGAGCTGGAATCCCGCCGCGCTCGGCAGGTAGTGCGTGATGGCCTCGACGCTGGCGTGACTGCGATGCGAGACGCTGAACGCGTCGTTGATGTACGCGTCAGCGAGGTCGGCCAATGCATGCGCGAACTTGTCGTCGTTCTGCTCCTCTTCCGCGTAGAACCTGAGGTTTTCCAAGAGACAGACATCGCCTTCCTTCAGCGCGTGGATCTTTTCCTCGACCTCGGGACCGATGACGTCGTCGCACTTCGTGACGTGATGGTTGAGGAGCCTGCCCAGGTGTTTCGCGATGTGGTCGAGGCGCAAGCCATCGCACACGCCATTCGGCCTGCCTAAGTGCGTCATCAGGATGACGACGCACTTCTGTTTCCGGAGATAATTGATGGTGGGAATGGCTGCCTTGATTCTTGTGTCGTCAGCGACGCTGCCGTTCGGTTTCAACGGCACGTTGAAGTCGACACGCACGAGCACTTTCTTGTGCTTGAGATGGAGATCCTTGATGGTACGGAACATGCGGCCTCTTTGCGGACGAAGAAGCGCGTTGGTTTAAGAGGGTTTCGAATCCTCTTGCTTTTTATATCCCTTCCTCATTCTCCTGCGCCATGCGACGGCTGTTCAAATTCCAGTATCCGAAACTGGTGCTGCTGGTCATCGCCATCCTGTTGGCGTACTGGATCTTCTCGCGTCCCGATATCACTGCGTCCATCGTCGCGTTGGGGGGGATGCAGTATCTCGGCATCTTCATCGCGGGACTGCTGTTCGCGTTCGGCTTCACGACCCCGTTCGCGGTCGGGTTCTTTCTCATCGCCGCGCCGTCAAATCCTGTCCTTGCCGCGATGGTCGGGGGGCTCGGCGCGCTCATCTCTGATGTGGTCATCTTCGGCACCATCAAGCTCACGTTCATGGACGAATTCAGGCGCATCAAGCATTCGTGGGCGATACGTAGCATCGACCGCTTCCTGACGCATGGCGTCAACGGCAAGCTCCGCGTCTATCTCACCTACGCGTTCGCAGGCTTTGTCATCGCGTCGCCATTGCCTGATGAGCTCGGCGTCAGCCTGTTGGCGGGATTCTCGAAACTGCACCCCTTGAAGTTCGCGCTCATCAGTTACGCGTGCAACACCATCGGCATCCTGGTGATGCTGCTCCTCTAGTTGCAGATGCAGTCCATCGGCAGATGGCCGCAGTGTGCGCAGCGTTTTTCCAACGTGACGTGGTGCTGGGGGCACTTGCCGGGGCGATGGTGGCGTTCTCCTGACGGACAGACGTAGACGAAACTGCTCATGGTTTCACGATCCCGATGAGGTCGACGACTCTCGAAGCATAACCCCACTCGTTGTCATACCATCCTGAGACGCTGACAAAGATGCCGTCGATGACGAGCGTGCTTGCGCTGTCGAAGATGCAGCTGTGGGGATTCTTGATGATGTCCCTGCTCACCAACGGTTCGTCAGAATATTCCAGGATGCCTTTCATGTGGTATTTCGAGACTTCGGAAAAGAGCCAGTTTATTTTTTCTGCCGTGGTCGGCTTCTTGACCGTGCACGAGAACTGCACGATGCTGCCATCCGGCGTCGGAACTCTCCACGCGATGCCGTTCAGCTTGCCCTTGAGCTCGGGAATGGTCTCTGCGACGGCTTGGGCCGCGCCGGTTGACGTGGGCACGATGTTTATTGCGGCTGCTCGCGCTCTGCGCAAATCCTTGTGCGGCGCATCAACGAGTTTCTGGTCGGCCGTGTAGCTGTGCGCCGTGATCATGATGCCTCGTTCGACGCCGAAATTGTCATTCAGGACCTTGATCATGGGCGCGAGCCCGTTGGTCGTGCACGAGGCGTTGCTGATGATGTGATGTTTCTTCTTGTCGTACAGGTGCTCGTTGACGCCTTTCACAATCGTGATGTCGGGATTCTTGCAGGGTGCCGAGACGATGACTTTCTTCGCGCCCGCCTTGAGGTGCTGCGAAGCCCCGTCCTTGTCCGTGAAGAAACCCGTGCTCTCGATGACGACATCGATGTTGAGCTCTTTCCACGGCAGTCTTGTCGGGTCTTTCTCAGTCAACACCTTGAGCGTCTTGCCGTTGATGATGAGCGCGTCAGGCCTGTGTTCGATCGTGCCCTGGAATTTGCCGAATACGGAATCATATTTCAGAAGATGGGCTAACGTCTGCGTGTCCGTGAGGTCGTTGATGGCGACCCATTCGATGTTCTTGTTGTCGATGCCGGCTTGAAGCACTTGACGGCCGATTCTGCCAAAGCCATTGATAGCCACGCGGATAGTCATGCAGAAATAAGGCCAGGACACGTATAAAAAAGAGCGTCACTATTGGGGAATGGTCAGGATTCCTTGCTCAGCTTCAGCAGGCTGTCATGCGCCTTGACCAAGTCCTTGTGCTTGACATAGATGAGGAATTCCGGCATGGAGACGATGAGCTCGTGGATGTTGATGTTGCTCAACGAGAGCTCGCTCGCGAGCCGGGCGATGACGCCTTTGGTCTGCGCCGCCTTTTCGTGCACGGTGACGCTCATCTCGCTCAGCTCGGATTCGATGCCCGCGATCTCTTCCTTGGTGAACAGGCCCTTGAACTCCTCGAGCTCATGCTGGTCGACGATGAGCTTGATGCCGTCCGTGCCGGTGACGATGCGCATGCCGTGATGGTTCTGGTGGCCGTTCGTCTTGCAGAAACGCCGGTGGAATTCGCCCGGCGAGATGTGCGTCGTGAGGACGGTCACGTTGTTCTTGGTCGAGATGTTCGCGTCCTGGAAGATGTGCAGCAAGGATTCTTCCTCCTCCTCGAACGTCTCATCGCTCTGGAAGCGCCGGATGGCCGAGATGATGCTGTCCAAGGATGAGCGCAAGTCATATTTCTTGATGAGATATTTCGCCAGCGCGCGCATGTTGATGGTCTTGCGCGCCAAGTCCTTCTGGATGGCCAAATCTGACTGCAGTATCTTCCATACCTGTTGGTTCACACTGAGTGTCATCATAGTCTCGCTCCCCCCGTGGAATGTCAGTTCTGCCTTCACTTATGGCGCTTATTGTGTCATGTCTCGAGGTATTCGGTCTATATAAGTATTTCGGAGCCATATTTGTCATAATGTTTAAAAAGAAAAACAGGATACAAAAGTGTATACTGGTGAGTGAAATGACAAACGAAACATGGAACGGAACAGAATCAATTGTGGAACGGCCGCAGGAACGACCGTACACAGTCATGGTGCAGAGCGCGCCGCCCGTGGTCGGCGACACGCCGCTGGAACTGCGTTTCGAGACTGCGCAGCGCGGCATCGATCCCGCAACGCCGCGCAAACCGTACGAACCCGGCAAGGAACCGTTGTTCGCGAACCCGTTCTATGCCGATCCCGCCAAGAAGGACGCAAGCCACGCCCGATAAGGCACCACTATTTTCTTCTTTTGTTGCGCATGCTGATCGCAATCATCACCGCGACCGGCACCAATGCCACGAGCACCAATGCGCTCAAGCCTTCCGCGATGGTGAACGTGCGCGCGTCGTCCATCCAGCCCAACAAGGTCACGATGGCGACGATGAGCACGAGCATGATGTAGCGCAAGATGATCCTATTCCGCATGTTTCCCCTTCAGATGGTGCTGCACCAAATGCAATAACGCGTCGCGGTGCTGGTGCACGCGCTTGAGCTTGTGGAATTCCATCGGTTCATTGCCTCCGGACGTCGTGATGCTCAACGTGCCGTAGCCCATGATGCGCTCCCACAAGCCCTGATGCGTGTGGAAGTCCGAGATGTTGTGAAAGGGCGTTGAGCTGTGCGAACGCGCAAGGATGCCTTCGCTGATGAGCACTTTATCGTGGTCGATGGTGAGCGTGGAACTGCCGACATGCAGTTCGATGATGACGAAAAAAAGGATGGCGAAACTTCCAAGAATCATCGGGAGCAACGTCCAATGCAACTGCATGAAAAGAAAGATGCCAAGACCCGCGAACACGACGGCAGCCACGTAGTCATGCAAGTAACCGATTCTCGTCTGTTTCAGATGGATGGGAAGTTTGAGATTGTGCATGAGTTTACGCGTGCGCTTTCCTTATTTTTGCGATGAAAAACCCTTCCGTATCATTATCTTGCGGCCATAACCGGATGGTCTTGGAGACTTCAGGATTGTACGTGGTGCCGTTGAATTCGGTGACGGCAGGACCGTGC
>JACQNB010000097.1 GCA_016203265.1 Candidatus Woesearchaeota archaeon
CATACACGAACGATGAAACGCAAAGTCATCAAATTGGCGCAGCAGACGCTCGTCGTTTCGTTGCCGGCAGCGTGGTGCAAACAGCACGGCGTGAAGAAAGGGGATGAACTCAACTGCGAACCCTCTGCAGGCAAATTGGTCGTGATGCCTCAAACACCCGCGACATCGGAAGTCGTGCTTGACGGCGACGCCTGGGGCGACGTCATCAAGTACGTCCTGCTCGAAACCTACAAAGCAGGCCATGACCGCGTCCGGATTACCGCACGCAAACCAGACACGGTGCGGCACGTCCAATACACGCTTTCTCATCTGCTTGGCTTCCACCTCATCGAGCAGACCAAAGGCAGCCTGCTTATCGAAGACATCACGCGACCAGACCAGGATATCCACAAGCTCACGCGACGCACGCTGCTCTTGGTCAAAAGCATGCTCGAAGATGGCATTGTCGCACTGGAAAACAACGACCATGCCACGCTCGCGGCGTTACAACAGCGCGATGTCGAAATCAACAAGCTCAGCGCGCTCTGCATACGCACGCTGGCGAAGATGCCGTTGTCGGACAGGCGTATGCACACCTATTTTTATCAGCTTGAACAACTCGCGGACGACATCAAGGAAACATTTCCTAAGCTGACAAGTTGGCATATTCCCGCGCTCAAGCAGACGCTCGTCCTGATGGATGGCGTATATCGCTTCTTTTTCGAACGCACACTGGAAAACGCCAAGCACGTTGCCAACGCGTACGTCGCTGCACGCGCATCAAACCTTCCTGAATTGCAATCACTCATAAAAAAGACGGTGTCCCTGCAAGAACTTTTTTTGAACGACATCAAGGAGCACCATGGAACTGCGTGAAGGTGACGTTTTTCATCATCGGTACACTATTGAACGTTTCATCGGGCGTGGTGCCGCAAAGATCGTTTGGAAAGCATACGATTTGGTTCTGCAACGCGTGGTTGCCTTGAAGATTCTTGCACCACAGAAGTCGGAGGAGCTTGGACGTTATCCCCCTGATTTTGAGCATCATATGTTAAGAGAAGCGCGAATGCTTGCCGCGCTGAATAAGGAGGAAGGTATTGTTCAAATCTATGATGCAAACCTCGATGAAAAAACCAGTCATTTTTATATTGCTGAAGAGCTTATTAACGGCATCACGTTGGAAGATTATCTTCCCTCGATTAAGAGCACATGGCCGAATGCCATCATCAAGAAACATGTACCTTTGCTTTTTCGCCCGCTTGGTGCCATGGAAAGTCACGGTATCGTCCATGGCGACCTCACGTTTCAAAATATTCTCGTAACGAAAGACCTCTTCAAAATCACTGATTTCGGACAATCCGTGCTTGCGTCTCAAGAAACGAGCGTCAGCTCACTCCGATATCAATCTCCTGAGCACGTGCGGAAAGAACCGCTCACGCATGCCAGCGATGTTTGGCAGGCAGGCGTCATCCTCTACCGTATGTTCACCGGTGAATTTCCATTTGAGATTAATTCTGAACGCTATGCTGCCGCATCCGGTCTCAAGCGCGAATTAATGCGGGAGCATCTCAAGAAACAGATTCTTACCTCAACGCCACGTCCCCCGAGCTCATTCTATTATGGCCCCTACCTCAACGAACTGATTATGCGCTGTCTTGAAAAAGACCCAGTTGATCGTCTCAGAAAAATACCATTGCGACCAGGCGACGTCTAACGGCACAAATCCAACCTGACCTGCAGCGCGCCTCCGGGCGTCGGGACGGGATTGGTGCTTGATTCACGCTCGCCCGAACAGTCGCCGGACGCGAACGTCAGCTGTTCCACGTTGTACGCGCCCGTGATCGAAAACTGGTAGCTCCGTTTCCACGTCTCGAGCGTGCCGGCGAGCATCTGGCCGATGGCGTCCTGGGCCTGCGCGCACGAGTCTCCCGCAGGGCATTCCAAACGATTCAACACCGCACAATCTTGCAATAATTCCGTCACGCTGGCGTCGTTGCATGGCGTCGTCGTGCCCAGCATCGCCGTAATCAGGCTGGCCGCAAGCTGCGACTCCTTGTATTCCTGCGCCACGTTCGAGGCCGGCGCGCGCAAGACGAACATCACGGCGAACAGGACACCGAGCATGATCAACACGACGATGATGGCAAGACCGAGGATTTCCATCTGCCCTCTAGCCATACGCCTTCACCTCAAGATAGCCGAAACCATAATCGCCCTGACGAGCGTCGTACAAAAGCAGCGGAATCTGCAACACCGTGACCGACCCGTCCCGTTGCCGGTCGTACAACACGATCGTCGACGGAACCGGATACACGCCGTATACGGTCAAGGTGCTATACTCGAACGTCTTGAAATATTCAATCAGCGCGTTCTCGTCGGCCGTCACGAGCGCGCCGAACTTCTGCGCCTTCAGGATGTCGAAGCAGTTGTCGCGCTGCACGTTCACGAACGAACAGTCCAGCTCGGGCAAATGCAATGATTTCTGCGACACCTGGATGGCGCGCAGCTGTCCTGTCTTGTCCAGCTCGCGCATCAGCGAGTTCTCCTGCAGCTTGAAGTAAAAACTTGCGCCGAAAATGAGGAAAAAGAAGAACACCACGAGCACGGCGAGCGTCTCGAACATCTTCACCTGTCCGCGGTTCAGTAGAGGGTCGGGCATGATTGTCTCAGCAATGCTTCATTTTCGATATTGAGCGTCGATGCGTGGTCACGCAGCACCAATACGTCGGCGTTCAGCGCGCTCGCCTGCGACACCGCAAGCGTCCGGATGGCATCAAGCGTACCAGGATTGTACGGACAGCCCTGCGCAATCAGTTCTGCGTCGCCACGGAACACTTCCATGCGGTCAGCAAGCACTTTGGACACGTATCCTAGCTTGCGCGAGGCTTCCTGTAGATTGCACCGGAACATCTGCTCGTCCTCCGCGAATATGGACGCGAACAGCCCCGCGTCACCGACATAATACGCGCGAGCGGCGTCGAATTCCTGCGAACGGAGGTTCTTGCGCTTGTAAAAGTTCACATAGTCAGGCGTGATAAGCGCGGCGCTGATGGTCGTGTCGGAAAACGACTCGTGCAGCTGCAGGCCGCCGAAGTTCGGGTCGATGTTGAGGAAGACGAGCTTGACCTGCACATAATTCTCGTTGCGCACGCACTCAGGATTCGTGTTGCAGTCGACGTCCGCGAGCGTGATGAAGTCAGCGTTGACCTGCTCGGGAATGAGGGCCTGCACCTTTGCTTTCAATTGCTGCGATTCCTGCGAGTCGTCCGTGACGAAGAAATACTTGATGCGCTCATTGGTCGCGAACAGGAAGTTCGTCGCGCGGAACGGGATTTTCCAGTCCAGCGTCCAGAACACGATATCATCCCCTTCAATGCGTTTCGGGGCGAACAGCAGCTTGTCCTTGAAATCGCGCGACACCTTGCCGATGCTGAACGAACACGTGCACTCGCTCGAGCACGCAAAATCAATCCCTGCCTTCGGCAAATCAAGGCGCTGTGCCGCGCCCTTGGCGACGCTCGCGCCCGTCGTGATGGCATCCAGCTCATTGACGAGCGAAATGGCGAGCTTCTGCTCGCTGACGTTCTGCTGCTTGACGATGATGCTGAAAAAGAACCCGAGAATCACGGCGCCCGCGACCAGGATGAAAATCCAGTTGAACTGGATCTCAAGCTGGCCTCTCACTGCCATGGACCGACCAACGCATGGTCTCCCTTCCCTTCCATGCGCAAGGAGACTTTCCCGTCAATGACCGCCGTGCAGAACCCGCCGTCCTGGGCTTCCACGCGTTCCACCAGCACCGGCGTGTCCGACAACGGCACCAAGAACACGTTTTGCGATCCTGACTGCCATGATTCCACGAGCAACGGATGGTCTTCCTGGAATTCGGGCGACGGATCGCAAGAACCCTGCTGATCAGGACTGCAGAACACGCACACTTGCCGATGCTTCGGCGGCAAGGTCAGCTCAACGCGCTTCACGCTGCCGAAATCAAGGCTGATGGACTTCACGCTGTTCTTGAAATCATTCTCGAAATCGATCAGCCCGATCTGCTCGGAACGCTGCGTGAACTGGCTGATGGCCTTGTAGCCATAGACGAGAATCAAGATAAAGATGATGGATGCCAACAATAGGACGAACACCTGGCTGAAAATCTGGCCGCGTCTCATTTCTTCCTGCGCCGACGTTCGCCGCGCACGTACGATGCGAGTTCGCGCTCGAGTTCAGTCCGATGCGCTGCGTAGTATGCTGCCGTGATCCTGAGTTTCGCGAACAGCTTCTCCATCTCCCCTTTCGTGAGCTTGCCCTGCCGAAGCAGCTGCAGTTTCAGCAAGAGTTCCTTCTTTTCGCTCGCCGAAAGCCCGGCAAGCGCGAGCTCGCGCAACTTGTCCAAGGGACCTTCCTCGAGCTTCTTCATGAATTTGCCGTGCGCCTTCTTCGGCAATTGACCCTTCACGAACGAGCCGAGCTGTTCGAACGTCTTCGCACCGACGTCTTCCGGACCGAGCTTCTTGAGCTCATCGACCGTCAGCCAGTCGGGCACGGCTTTCGTCGGCGTCGATGGCACGACAACGGGTTTTTGCGGAACGACTGGCTTGCGCGCGAGTTTGCTACTGAGCGTACTGGTCAGCCCTTTCCAGCGACGCTGCAGTTCGCCCGGATGCTTCTTGTTGTACCAATACCCATACCCGAGCGCTCCGCCCACCAGCACGAGGAAGATGAGCAGGAACCACGGGAATTTGAAATCTGATGCCGTCGGATCGGTGCCGTCGCGGTATTCTTTCAGGTTCTGCCGGTTGTCGCCGTCCGGGTCCGCGTCCGCAGCGGCTTCACCGTCGCAGATGACGTCGCCGAAATACCGGATGCGCCAGGCATCATCGATCTCGTCGCCGCACGAATGGCGTTGGCTCGCGCTGCAACCGAACTCATCGACGAGTTCGCCGAACGGCGTGCCCGGACAGTTGTCGCGCGCATCAGGCACGCCATCCTCGTCTTCGTCCGTCTCGGAACGGCAGACGCCGTCGGTGCACGACGTTTCTTCCTCACAATCGTCATCAATCGCGCAGGACTGGCCTGCCTTGCACTTGTTCGGGCACGCGCCGCCGCAGTCGATGTCGCTTTCCATGCTGTCGAAGAAGCCGTTGCCGCAGGGGTTGTCGATGCAGATGCCCGAGTAGCAGAAGTCGCTCGTGCAGTCATCGTGCACGGCGCACGCGAAACCGTTCCCGCAGTCATCGCACGCGCCTCCGCCGCAGTCGATGTCGGTCTCATTGCCGCCATTGAGCAGATCATCGCACAACGACGGCTGGCAGACCTTGGTCGCGTTGCAGATGCGCGAGACGCAGTCGACATTGGCTTCGCATTTCTTGTAGTCCCCGCACGGCGCGCAGGAACCGCCACAATCGATGTCGGTCTCGTTCGGAGGATCGAATTCGCTGTTGACGCAGTGCGGCGGAATCTTCGTGATGTCAATCGTGACGCCGTCGCTCGGCATCTCGCTGCTGCTCAAGCCCGCCATGTTCTCGGCCTTGACGCGGAAATAGTACGACGCGCCGTTCGTGACGTTGATGCCGGTCGTGTACCACGGCAAGCCGTCCTTGATGACGCTCGGCGTCCAGTTCTTCACGACGACGCCCGTCAATTGTTGCTCGATGCGATATTGATACCGCGTGACATTGGATTCGTTATCCGCGCCGAGGAACGCGATGCGCAGCTTGTCGAGGAAATACGAGTACTGCGGGAACTCGGGATTGTTGCTGGTGTCGTCCGCATACAGCATCCACGGAGGCGTCAGGTCGACGAAGACTGAAATCGTGATGTTCTTCTCCTCGATGCCGAACGCGGACGTGCCTGAGCCCGTACTGCAGAACACCGGAATCGCGTGCCAGCCGCCCGAGGGCACGATGACCCTGTCGCTGTGCACCATCGATGACTTGTTCACGTCGCCCAACGGCTTCAGCGTGCCGCCCATCGAATAATAGCAGTACGCGTCCTTGTTGGTCTCCACACCCAGAGGAATGGTGAGGTTTCCGTGATACGGCGGCGTGACGCTCGTGATGTTCAACGGCACGGTAAGGTCGACGCTGAAACTGATGTCCTCATCCACGGGACCGAGACCGGCCGTGTTCTTGCACGCGACATGGTACGTGTACGAACCGATGTCCGGCACCGTCACGTTGACTCCATGAGCCGTGAGCCCCATGATGCCGAAGAAGGGGAACATACCCTCCATCGCGTCGTACTCTGATGTTGTCGCGCTGTACTTGCACACCGTCGGATCATCGGTCTGCACCTTCAAGGCCGTCTGCAACGGGTACTGCACGATGGGATCGGGCGCGGCGAACGCCTTGATGATCTTCGGACCTGACGTGTCCACGCTCAACCAGAACGTGCTGCTGCCCGAACCAGTTTCCTCGTCGACACAACGCACGAAGAACTTGAACGGCACGCCTTCCGTCTGGATGTCGCTGAACGATGATTTTGTGTGCGTGTAACCGAAGGAGCCATCGAACGGACTCAAGGACGTGAACGAACCCGGCGGCGGCAAGGTCTGGCTGCTCCAGTACCTGCACTCGGCGACGCTGTCCGTTTCGAAACCCAACGGGAACGTGAACGTGCTGCTCACGCCGTACGGCGGGTTGATGATGGTGACGACCGGAGGCAGGGCGTTGATGACGAACGACGAGCTTGCCGTCGCATTCGACAGGGGGTTGCCCGCGAAATCAGTCACGATCGGCTTGAGAATCTTCCTGCCCTCGGAAAGCGTCAGGGACGCCGTGAACGTGCGGTTCTTCGAGCCAACGAAAAGCTTGGAAATGTCGCGCGTCACAGGCGCGCGCACCGGACCGGCAGACGTGTTGTAGACGACGAACTCGACGATGGTGAAGTTGCTCACGATGATGGGTTCGCTGAACGCGATGGTGACGCTCACGCTGCCGGCACCGGAAACAAAGCCGTCCGTCGGCGTGTAGTTGGCCGTCGGAGGTGTGATGTCGACGACCGTCGGCAAGCTC
>JACQNB010000098.1 GCA_016203265.1 Candidatus Woesearchaeota archaeon
GCCATAGGGTGTCGTCACCTGTTTTTCGGCGTGGTTCTGCAGGAGTTTCGGGTCGTCGAGTCCTGAGCCGCCGATGATGCCAATTTTCATGCCAGCACCATGAAACGTTCCGCGTTTTTCTTGAGCACGGCATTCGTCGGAAACCGGCGCAATCCTGCCGAAAGTATTTTTTTGGCGTCGTCCTTCCGGTTTGCGTTCGCGTACAATACCGCGAGGTTGTTCACGGCTTGCGGTGCGTTCGGGCTATCGGGATTGTGAATGAGGCTCTGCTCATACGCGTGCATGGCTCGCTCATTGTTGCGCTGCTCAAGATGCACGTTCGCGATGCTGAACCAGACGTTCTTGTAGTTCGGGTCGATTTTTGCGGCGTGGTGATAGTACTCGAGCGCGCGGTCGAGCTGCTTACGTTCTTGGCAGAACTGACCCGCCAAAAACAGCGCGCGCACATTGTCAGGATGTTCCGCGAGTTCCTTGAACACGAGCCAGCCATAATAGCGCAATTTGTGCTTGAGGTTGGTCGCGAAAAGAATGCCATAGTGGTGGATGACAAAAGGCGCTTCGGCAATCGTTCCTTTGGCCGCCTCGACCGATAGTTCGATCATCTCGTGCACCCGATTCGCATAACGGTAGCCTTTGTTACGGAACACGCGCGCGAGTTTTATCGAACGGTACGCAACGGATCCCTTCGTGATTTCGCTCGGAGTGCAACTGATGCAGCCGAATCCTGCCTCTTTTACGTAATTGCGGATTTCCAGTTTGACCGCATCGGCAGTGGTGGTTTTCAGGAACTCACGCAGGTTCGCGAAATCGTCTGCCGTGATGCGCTCGTCCGCATCAAGCACGAGAATCCATTCCTGCGTTGCGTGCTCGAGCGCGAGGTTCTTCGCTTTCGCGTAGTCATGCTCCCATGGCGTGCGATGCACGACGGCGCCTGCGGCCTCGGCAATCGCGATGCTGTCATCGGAACTGCCGGTGTCAACGACAATCAATTCGTCAACGAACGGTTTTGCGGCAGCCAACGCGTCCTTGAGCCAGCCGGATTCGTCCTTGACAATCATGCAGAGGGAGAGCATAAGAGGATGCGCACGGGCGCGTCTTAAAAATGTTTCCAGAAATCAGATGAGCTTCAACCGCTGCCCCGGACGGAGCACGTGCGCATGCTTCGGGGGCATGCCGCACTCGGCCCACAATTGCAGGAAGCTGTTGACCTTGTTCGGCTCGCTGTGCGTCGGAATGGCGTGCCGGGGCCGCGTGAGCTTGAGGAATTCACGGATGTCCTCGCGTGCGGCGTGGCCTGACACGTGGATGTCCGTGTACAGGCGAATGCCTTGGTTTTGGAGTTCTCGGTCGATGGCCTTGCGGTAGCTGATGTTAGGCTCGACCGGAATGACGCTTGACGAGAAGATGACGTGGTCTTGGCTGTTGAACGAAAACGGCAGTTTGCCGAACGCCATGCGCGCGAGCATGCTCTTGGGTTCGCCTTGGTTGCCCGTGACGACGAGCAAGAATTTGTCCTTGCCGCGCTTCATGATTTCCTTGAACTTGCGCTTGACCTGGCTGCCGTACTTGACGATTTCGACGCCCGACTTCGAGAAGTTCACGAGGTCGATGTCCTCAGCGGCCTGCACGTACTTGGAAAGGCTTCTGCCCAGGAATACGATCTTGCGTTTCGTCTGCTTGCCGAACTCGATGATGCTCTTCAGGCGCGCGATGTGGCTGCTGTACGTGGTGATAACGATGGCCTTGCCGCGGTTGTCGACGCCGAGCATCGCGTCGCGCAGCATTTCGCGGGCGATGACTTCCGACGGCATCTTGCCCGGCCGGTTGACATAGAGCGTATCGCAGATGACGAGCAGCACGCCCTTGTCGCCGAGCCGTTTCAGGGAGTCGTACTGCGGCGGTTTGCCGAGAATTGGGTTGTTGTCGAACTTGAAGTCGGTCGCATAGAGAATGACGCCATACTTGGTGTGCAACGCAATCATGACGCTTTGCGGGATGCTGTGCGTGACGTGCACGAACTCGACCGTGACGTTGGGCGTGAGTTTCATGATGCCGTTGGGGTTCAACGGATTGAGCTTGTTGCGCAGCTGGATTTTTTCGTCGCGGAGCACGATTTTCAGCAGGGAAATGCTGTACGGACTCGCGATGATGGGACAATCATAATTATTGGCGAGGAACGGGACTGCTCCGATGTGGTCCAGGTGCGCGTGCCCGACAAAGATGCCCTTGACGTTCTTGCGCCACGGCTTGATGCTGTTGTCGTCGGGGATCGCGCCGGCCTTGCGCAGCGCTTCCACGTTGAGCTTGCTCAAGTCGCCGGAGTCGTCTTCCGTGAACTTGATGTAGTTCGGCATGTGCAGGCCGATGTCGAAGATGAAGACCTCGTCGTCCACTCGCACGGCCGTCATGTTCTTGCCGACCTCTCCCGTGCCGCCGACGGGGACGACCTCGACGCCGGGCGGGAATTGCTGTTTCATGCGATGCGGGGAGCAGGATTCGAACCTGCGAAGGCCTGAGCCATTCGCTCTTGAGGCGAACTCGTTTGACCGCTTCGATATCCCCGCGTAGCGCGGGGGCCGCAGAACGTATTCTGCGCGCATCCCCGCGGAGATACGGAGAACGGCTGAAAGCCGCTTTTAAATGTTATGCTCGGGAACAAAGAAGAAAAGAATGCCAGCAAGCGCCTTTTGGGACCGGGGATCACTTGTGGCCGAAGTAGAACATCTTGTCGATGGCCACGTCGCCGGGCTGGAAATTGCCTTGGCGCGGGTGCGGCTGCTTCTCTTCCGCTTTGAGTGACTTCTGCGTCTCCTGGACGACCTGCACGACTTTCGCCTTGGTGTCCTGGAACTTCTTGAGCTCGAACTTCATGCGCTCGATTTCCATGGCCAACGCCGAGATCGTGTCTCGCATCGTCTGGAACTGTCCGTCGATCTTCTTGCTGTTCATATCCAAGAGCAGGTTCACGCGGCTCTCGATGAGCGCGCTGCCGGGTACTTGCACGGTTTCCACGTCGATTCCTCCTTTCTCGTTCTGCGTCAGCGTGACGACCTTCTTGGGCGCCTCGCCGACAATTTCCTGCGCCTGCTGGAACGCGTCCGGCGCCGTGGTGGCCATACCGTGCTTCTGCAGGTTTTTCATCAGTTCGTTGATTTTCGCGACGTCGTTCACGTTCATGGGCGCACCGTGCTGAAGTCAAAATAGCCATCCTTGTCGATTCTTGGGGCAGATCTGCGTTCGGGAATGACGGGCGCGACTGGCTTGGTCTCGACGACCGGGATGCTCCGTCGCGGAGGTCCGAGCTGCTGAGCGCACTTTTCGCAGTAGACCTTCAGCCCTTCCTTGCGCGCGATGCAGAACTCGCACAGTCGCTTGCCGCACCACATGCAGCCGCCGACGAGTTCCTTGGTATGCTTGATGCACTTGTCCATGTTATTGTCGGAAGTTTTCCTTGATGAACTGCACCATCACGTTGTTGCCTGAGCTGGTGTATGCCTGCAGCGCCGTGCTGAGGAGTCCCTGACGTAGGCACGTGTCGCCGAGCAGGTTGAGCTTGTCCTTGTCTTCCGAGAGTTCGAAAGCCTTGGCCGCATACCCGATCTGGTTGTCCTGCAACGCCTTGTCGCCGACGGACGCGAGCTTGACTTTGTTGCCGACGGCGGAGAAGACTTCGATGGCGTAGTCCCATTTGCCCTTTTCGAGGCAGTCCTCGCCTACTTTGACGAGCTTGTCAACGTTGCCCACGAGGCGAAAGGCCTTCACCGCGTCTGCGATCTTGCCGTCTTCGAGGCATTTGTTGCCGAGCTTGAGCAATTTGTCGGTGGCGTCTGCCAGACGATACGCATCGATGGCGTTGCCGAAAAGGCCGACGCGCTCATAGTCCGCGCCGATGGAGACGAGCTTGGATTTGTTGCCCGCGAGGATGAATGCCTTGATGGCTTCGGGCAGTTTGCCCTTGCGCGCGTACTCGTCGCCCATGGCGTTGAGCAGGCCGACGCGCATCTCTTCCGTGAACATGCTGAGATTGACGTTGTCGAGGCCCTTGTCCATCAGGCTCGGGACGATGCGCTTGAAATTCTCGACGCTTTCGCTCTGCTTGAGCAATTCTGCGCTACTTTGGGCGAGCGCATTCACCATTTTTTTCATCACTATTTCGCCGTCGGCAACCATCGGTTTCACCTTCCTTTTGAAACTAAAATCCTCGATGGAATTGAGGGACACTCAATATATAAATGTTACGTTTTAGTATACTGGTAGGGAAAAAGAGAAAAGCTTAATAAGCTGAATTCGGGAAAAACCGGTATGAACGCGCACGACTCGCTTGCGGAATGGACCGAACAGTACGTGCGCAACAAGGACTTGCTGACCAAGAGCATCGTCAACATCGTCCGTGAGGACGGCGGCTGGACGTTTGCCGTCATCAAGAAGGATTGCACGCAGCATTATCTGGTGATGCCGCACTTCGCGCCGGAAGACTTCCTGAAACGAATGAAACCGGACATCAACGGCGTGCTCGTCGTGCTGAACACGAAGCATAACTTGAGTCATGTCATCGAGCACTGGCAGGCGTTGACGCAGTTTCCGAAGCTCGCCATCATTTTCGCGAACCCGGACGCCTCCGGAGACAAGCGCTGGATGGTTTCCCCGCATACCCATGACAAAATAACGGAACGAAAGGCATTGCGCCGAGGGCTTGAGTCCTTGGCGATGACGGTTGCTGAGGTGGCACATGGATCAGAAACTTGAGGCGTATGTCCGCGCAGGAATGGCGAAGGGATTTAGCGAGACCTACATCGCGGACGTGCTGCGGAGACACGGCCATCCGGAAGCGAACATCAGCGAGGCGTTCAGTCGCGTGCGTCCGGAGCCGAAACGCAACCACACATTGACCGCTTCCATGGCAGTGGGAGCATTGGCATTGCTCTTTGTCCTGTTGTTTCTCGGAACGACCGCGACTGATATTCCAACGGCTGCCGTGACGGGCAATGCCGTGAATGACCTGCAGGGCACCGTCGACAAAATCGCGCTATTGCAGACGCAGGTCGATGATCAGCAAGCCGAGCTCGATGCTGCACTGGAACGCGCAAACAACGCCGAACTTTCTTCAAAAGAAAAAGAAACGTTGCTGGCGGACCTCCAAGCGTATTACGGCGCCGTCAAGCACGAACGTGAGGAGACGCGGAATGCGTTGTTTGAGTTATGGACGTTCCTGTTCAGCAAGCACTGACGGCACATAAATCTTCACTTCCGGAACGAGTAATGCGCACTTCCTGACAAGAACCGGAAGCGTGCCCCGCGCAGGATTTGGTTCAAGACAAAGAAAAGTTATGTCCTCTGTACATCCGCGTTCTGCAAAGGACCGTGCTTCGTTTTCTGCAAGAGAAGTCTCCAGATGGGCACGATAGCGTTGGCATAAGGTCTCCAAAGAGATGCGTTCTCGGAGATACGCATGAACCGCCGCAGGTGGAGGCGCTAACAGAGGGTTCCATGAATGGAACCTCTCTGCTTTCGCCCATTCGCGGATGGCACTATAACCATCATCATCAGTCAATCTGCTGGTGATGAAGACACGCAGTCCATCTTCGGGGTCGATGCCGTGATAAATACATTTCATTCGTAACATATGCACCGCCCGGGAATCGAACCCGGATCCGAAGCTTGGGAAGCTCCTATCCTACCATTGAACGAGCAGTGCGCCCAGAACAATGGCAAAAAAAGAGAGTATAAAAGATTACGCAGTCTCTTCGCCGTCTTCAGGCGAGTATGCCGGGACAGCAGAGCGCGCGATGATCATGATGTCGCCGACTGCCTTGACCAGCTGGTGGGGCACGACGACGCCTTTCGCGCTGCCGAGCACCTTGCTCAAGAACGAATTCTTGGTGGCTCGCACGCGCCAGCCGTAGACTTTCGTTGGCGTCAACATGGCTTCCTCGACGTCACCAAAGTAATCGCCAGAATCAGTGAAGACCTTCATATCGTAGGTCTCGTTCATTTTCTTCATCTTCAACATCGGGCTACCTCCTTGCGGGTAGTTTCTTTGCCGTGCGTAAGTATTTAAAGATTTTGCGTCTTGACTGCTGTATGCTCACGCTCCTTGGTACGTCCCATATCGCACGGCAGAGCCTCACGGAGGTCAGGAAGGCCATTGAGGAGGACAAGCCCGACATCATCGCGCTCGAACTGGACCGCGGCCGTCTGGAGTCGTTGCTCAATCCGCAGAAGCAGAAGATCAGGCTGCGGGACATGGCTCGTGTGGGCGTGAAAGGCTGGCTGTTTGCGCAGCTGGGCGCGTGGGCTGAGAAAAAGCTCGGCAAGCACGTGGGCGTGGCTCCCGGAGCCGAAATGCTCATCGCAGTTCGTTTGGCGCGCGAAAAGAAGATTCCCATCGCGCTCATCGACCAGGACATCAGCGTCACGCTGAAACGGTTCTCGAACGCATTGACATGGAGGGAAAAGGGCCGTTTTGTCTGGGATGTGCTCTCGGGCATGGTTTCGCGCAAGAAGCCCGATTTTGATTTGCGTACCGTTCCCGCACAGGATGTGTTGGACAGGCTCATCAAGCAGGTGAAGGTGCGTTATCCGAACGTCTATCGCGTGCTGGTCACGGAACGCAACCAGGTGATGGCCAAACGTCTGCATACATTGCTCCGCGCCAATCCGGACAAGCACATTCTCGCGATTGTGGGGGCAGGTCACGTCGAGGAGATGGAAGACCTGTTGCACAAAACTATTTAAAGTGGATTCTGCTCAAACCCGTATGTCCCGCGATTTCATTGACAAAGTCAAGCGCTATGCTCCGTTCTCGGCCGTCGAAACGCGCGAATTCTGGCTGAGCGTCCTCATCCTCGCGTTCACGCTGTCGTGGAACCAGTGGGGCACGGTCGAGTTTGACGTCTGGGTGGGACTCGCGAACTTGTTCATCGCTGGCGTCATGGCCTGGATTATTCTCAGTATCCATCACTTTGCGCAACGCTTGTGGGGTATCCGTCAAGGGTTGAAAGTCGAGCACAAAATTTGGTGGTATGGCGCCGGCATCGCGTTCGTGACGACCATTCTTTCGCGCGGCCAGTTCGCGATCCTCGGGCTGACCGGCACGTTCATCTCGGCATTGGATGTCCATCGTCTCGGCCGGTACCGGTACGGACCGCAGGTCAAGGATTTTGCCATAATCGCGCTGATGGGCCCGGTCGCGAACATCGTGTTGGCAGGCATTGTCAAATCCATTGAAGTGTATACGCCGATTCCGTTGCCTTCTGAAATCGTCAACCAATTCTTTGTTGCGAGTCTTGCGTTCGCGGCGTGGAACCTATTACCCATCCCTCCATTGGACGGCAGCCGAATCGTGTTCGCTTCGCGGGTATTGTATCTGTTCGTCGCCGGTTGCGTGCTCGGCTACATCTTCCTCTTGAGCCAAGGCGTGTACTCGTGGCTCTGGGCCATCGCGCTCGGACTGTTGAGCGTGAGCATCTTCTACTTTTGGTTGGAACGGTCATGGGGATAAATCTCAACACGTCGCAACGCTGGGCTGAATACTGGACGCTTTTTTTGCTCCTAATCGGGTTTTTGTTGACGCTCTGGGTCGATAGCCCGCAGACGAGTTACGTGGTCGCGGTGGCGTTTGGCTTGTTGCTCGGCCGGATGTTGTGGCAGTACAAGCAGCGCATGCGCGGCTCCATCATCACCATCCTGCTCGGATTCATCATGGGATTCTTGTTGGGCGTGCAAGTGGCGGACCGCAAGCTGCTCATCATCCTGCTCGTGGCGGGCATGCTCATCAGCTATTATGCGCACGACCGCAAACTCATTCAGGGCACGGCGTATTAACCGACACTTCCCACTGGACATCTTCGCGATTTGTTTAAAAGCAACCACGCCACGCAGTCGTTATGATAAAGGGGTTCGAGCCGCGACTTTACCAGGAGACGATTCTCAACACGTGCGTCGGCAAGAACGCGCTGGTAGTGCTCCCGACGGGGCTTGGAAAGACGGCGATAGCAATGATGCTCGCGACGCAACGTCTGAGCCTGTTTCCGAACTCGAAAATCGTCTTCCTCGCGCCCACCAAGCCATTGGCAGAGCAGCATTTGCAGACTTTCCTGAAAAGTTTTCAGATTGACGCGGACAAATGCGCGTTGTTCACGGGCGACACGGCCCCAGCCGAACGCGCGAAACAATGGAACGATCTGCAACTGATTTTTGCCACGCCGCAAGGCATCGAAAACGACGTCATAAGCAACTCCATTTCATTACAAAACGTCTCGTTGATGATTTTTGACGAGGCACATCGTGCCACGGGCGACTACAGTTATGTCTTTCTCGCGAAACAGTACCAAAAACGCGCGAACTTCCCGAAAATCCTTGCGTTGACGGCATCTCCCGGAGCTGAAACGCTGAAAATTGAGGAAGTCTGCCAGAATTTGTTCATTGACGCCGTGGAGGTCCGCACGCCAGAAGACCCTGACGTGAAGCCGTACGTGCAGGAGACTGAAGTCGAGTGGGTCAAGCTCGACCTGCCGGACGGATTCAAGAAAATTCAGTACTATCTCAACAGCTGCATCAAGTCCAAGCTCGCCGACATCAAGCGGATGGGCATGACGAAAAGCATCAGCTTCATCAGCAAGCGTGAACTGCTTGAATTGCAGTCGGATTTGCGGCAGAAAATGACCTCAGGCGAGCAGGATCCGAACATGTGGCGCGCGATTTCCATCACTGCAGAGATCATCAAGGCACAGCATGCGCTGGAGTTGTTGGAAACACAGTGCGTGGCGTCGCTTGACGCGTATATGCGGAAAGTGTTCGAGGAAGGACGCGCCGGCAAATCAAAAGCAGTCAAGAATCTCATCGAGGATGCCTCGTTCAAGAGCGCATACCATCACGTGACGCAGTTGCGCGAGCAGCACACCGAGCATCCGAAGCTAAGCGCGCTGAAGACAATCGTTGAAGAAGAGTTCGCGGCGAACAAGTTCGCGAAGCTCATCATTTTCACGCAGTACCGCGATACTGCCGTTGGCATCAAGGACGCGTTGAAGCACGCGAAAGGCGCGCTGACTGAGATTTTTGTCGGGCAAGCCAAGAAAAAGACCACGGGCTTGAGCCAGAAGCAACAGATTGAGATGCTGCAGCAGTTCCGCGACGGCTTGTTCAACGTGTTGATTGCGACGTCTGTTGCGGAAGAGGGGCTTGACATTCCGAACGTGGACGCCGTCGTGTTTTACGAGCCGATTCCGTCGGCCATCCGAACGATTCAGCGCCGCGGACGCACGGGACGGCACGACAAGGGCAAGGTCATCATGCTGATGGCGAAAGGCACGCGCGACGAGGCGTTCTCGTACAGCGCGAAGCACAAGGAACGCCAGATGCATCAAGTGCTGAAGACGATGCAGACCATGACGTTCGAACCGCAGAAGACGATTGCAGCATATGAACAACAAACGGTCAAGGTCTATGCGGATTACCGCGAAAAAGCGTCCGGCGTCGTCAAAGAACTCGTCGAACTGAACGCGGAACTGAAATTGGAAATGCTGCAATGCGCCGATTACGTGTTGAGCGACCGGGTCGGCGTTGAATTCAAGCTCGCGCAAGATTTCGTTGATAGCATCGTCGACGGTCGGTTGCTCGAACAGCTGAAGCAGTTGAAGGACAACTACATTCGTCCCATGATCATCATTGAAGGCACGGAAGATTTGTATGCGCTGCGGAATGTGCACGCGAACGCGATCCGCGGCATGCTCGCCACGATTACCGTAAGCTACGGCATTCCCGTGCTGAGAACGAAAGACGCGAAAGACACGGCCGCGATGCTGTTCATGATTGCCAAGCGCGAGCAGCTCGAAGACAAGCGAGACTTTTCGCCGCACACCAACAAGAAACCGATGACATTGCAGGAATCGCAGGAATACTTGATCTCCTGCTTCCCGAACATCGGGTTGAATTTGGCGAAAGAGCTGCTGCAGCACCTCGGTTCGGTCAAGCATATCATCAATGCATCTCTTGAAGATTTGCAAAAGGTCGCTGGCGTGGGCGACAAGAAGGCGCAGGGGATTAAGGATATTGTTGATAGTGATTACAAGAAATAAGTGCTCAAGCATCGATATCTTTTTAAGCGAAAACGGCACGGTTGAGATATGCTACAACAGGTGAATGGTCAAGATTTCTACTCATTTGACTACAAACCCACTTCGAAAGAATGGGTGCATCACCAGGATCTTGCAGGATTGCTGCTCAGCGCGGCGCTCTTCATGGATTTTGAGCGTGTTGGGTCCAAGTCAGGGATGAGACACACCCATGATGCACTCCCGTTGTTGCAGCGAGTGACTCAAGAAGCGCGCGTGCCTGGCAATGTCGCAGACGCATATCCCGACAACCAAAATTGTTACGTAAGCAGTCTGAATTATCTTCTATTCCGGGAAGCGCTCGGAGAACAAAAGAATGATATAAGCCAAACAAATCATTTACTCATGCGCTTCAATTTGTTCGCGGCAGAATTGCGCGACTACGACACTCTCGCGCCCGAACGCAAGCGCAACTTACAGTCATTCTGTCTTGACCTGCACGAAACGTTGCGAGCGACAGAAAACGGTTATCGTCGCGGGCTTGTTGGCTAAACCTTCATTTCCTTCAACCGTCTCACGCGTTCGGCCATTGGCGGATGAGTGGATAAAAGTGTCACAAAGAAATCTGCAGTGAAAGGGTTCGCGATGAAAAGCGAGCTCGTCGCGGGATGGCCGAAACTCATCGGATGCTTTTTGACGCCGTCATGGATTTTCTCCAGCGCGTGCGCGAGCGAATGAGGGTCTTTGCACAAACGAGCACCGGTCGCGTCCGCTTGGTATTCTCGCGCTCGACTAATCGCCAACTGCACGATAACCGCGACCAACGGCGCGAGAATCGTCAGCACAATCAATCCAATCAATTGTCCGCCGTTATTGTTGCGATCATTCGAGCCGCCGAAGATCGCGGCGAACCGCGCCATGGACGCGGCATAGCTGATGACGGCGGCGATGGTGGCAGCAATGGTCGTAATCAAAATATCTCGGTTCTTGACGTGCCCCAATTCATGCGCGATCACGCCGCGCAGTTCTTTCTCGGTCAGCAAGTGCAAAATGCCTTCGGTCGCGGCAACGACGGCGTGTTTCGGATTTCTGCCGGTGGCGAACGCGTTCGGCGTGTCCGTGGGAATGATGTACACGCGGGGCTTCGGGATGCCGGCTTCCTTTGACAGTTCCTCAATCATGCGGTGCAGCGCGGGATAGTCACTTTTGCGCGCTTCTTTCGCGCGATAGATTGCCAAAACGATTTTGTCCGAAAAGAAATACGTGACTCCGTTAATCGCAAGAGCAAGCACAAGCGCAATCGTCAAGCCTGTTCTGCCCCAGAACAAGCCACCGATGGAGAGCATCAAACCGGCAAGCACACCCAACAGCAAGACCGTCTTGATTTGGTTCCACATGAAGAATTACTTCCTTTCGGTCTTCTTAAGGATTATGGATGCCGAGGTTGGTCATGTAGGTGACCAGTCCTTCGATGTGTTTCACGGGTGTGTGTTTCAACAGAAATTTTCGGAAGCCGTCATCAATCAGCACGCCGTTTCTGCGGAGTCCCTCGCTCAACGTGCCGTAAAGCTCCTTGCCTTTCGGGTCAAGATCGGTCAAAATGACGGCTGCGCGCGTCTCGGCGGCGACGTCTTCCACGACCGCATAGAGCGGTTTGGACAGTGTGACAATCTTTTTCAGACCCAACGCACGCAAGGCAGCCGCGTCTTTGCGTCCTTCGACGATGATCAAGGGCTGCGCTGCGAGCAGCTTATTCACCCATTTGGTCAATTCCGCGGGGTCAATCATCCACTGGACATGCGCGCAACAATTATATAAGGTTTGACGTCAATCGGTGTTGAGCAAGCCAAGGGGAGCGCGAACCAAGGCCAGGTGAAACCGGCAATAGGTCGTTGCACTGAAGGATATTGGATGCAACGAAGTGAGCGCGAGGCTTGCTCAACAGGGGAACATGATCCATCTCAGCACCTTATTGCAATATTATAAGCGTCCCGAAATCCAGCAGGCCTTGGTTGACGCGGCAGTAGACAAGGAAATCGCGGTCCGATACGCGGGCGAGGGCTACGGAAAACGCCCGGACACGCTGCAATACCCGCAGGACGTCATCGAGAACGTCAAGAAGGGCGCGACCAGCTTCCATTGTTCGGAAGAGTTGTGGCTCAACCCGATGCAAGTGACGACCGGCGCTCCACGACAGGAGCTCGACGCGTTGCGAAAGGGCTGGGATTTGGTGCTCGACATCGACTGTCCTGAACTGAAATACAGCCAGATTGCGGCGGACTTGCTTGTGCAGGCGTTACAACACCACAATATTAGCTCTGTTTTCGTTAAGTTTTCAGGGAATCATGGGTTCCACATTAGCGTTCCTTTTGAGGCATTTCCTGAAACCGTCGATAAAAAACCAGTGAAAAATGAATTTCCTGACGGACCTCGCAAAATTGCCGCATATCTGGGTAAATTTATTCAGAAGAGACTCGGCGATGAACTGCTAAAATTTCATGATATCGGCGAAATTAAAAGACGCATTAACAAAACACATGAAGAACTCGTTCAAAACAATGAGTTCAATCCTTTCAAAGTTCTCGTTATTGATACTGTCTTAATTGCTCCTCGGCATCTGTATAGAATGCCTTATTCTTTTAACGAAAAATCCGGATTGGTTAGTATCCCGATTGATCCTGCGAGAATTCTTGCATTTGATAGAGAACAAGCAAAACCTGAGAATGTTACCGTCATAAAACCCTACATTGATCGCACACGTGCAATTAAAAATGAAGCGGCAGAACTTTTCATCAAAGCATATGATTCTACCCAACCTAAACTTAAGGAAGAAGAAGATGACTATCTGAATAAAAGAATGAGAGAATTAGGATATTCGAGTTTTAGTGGTTCCACTTCAAGAAATTTTGAGATTCCGGCGCAAGCCCTATCCGAAACGCTGTTCCCGCCGTGCATCCAAAACATCAGACAAGGATTGAAGGTTGTCAAATAAAGGGCGCTCTTCATCCTCGTTAACTTCTACCGGAGCGTTGGCTGGGAATATGACAAAATCCTTGAGGAACTCAAGACCTGGAACGCGAAGAATCCGGAGCCGTTGCGCGACACCATCATCGAAGGTCACGTCAGATACCACAAGCAAGCCAAGAAAGTCGCGCTGCCGAGCAACTGCCGGTCATTCTATGAAGAGCTTGGTGTCTGTAAACCGGACAATTTATGCAACCGCATCAAGAATCCGGTAAGTTACTCAACACGGAAGGCTTGGCTTATAAATAGAGACAAAGAGGAAGAAGAAAACAAGAAAGCCGTTAGAAAGACTAACAGAGAGGAAAGAAAAAGGCAAGAAAAAGAAGAAGTTCCATCGGAAACGCAACAGTAACATTTATAAAGAACCCCTAGGGACGTTCTCCCAGATCGAGTCTACCGACGGTAGCCTCGAATGACTAGCCTGGAAAGACCGCTTTTCAGTACAGAGTCTGTGAGCTTCACTGACTTCTCAAAAGCGGCTCGGAACATCTATGCCACGCACACGAAACCCACGTCGAGGATCAATGCAGTTTTGGCCGCGTCAGCGCGCCGCTAGATTGCATGCTCGCGTCAGAACCTGGGCGCAGATGAAGGACACGAAAATTCTCGGATTCGCGGGCTACAAGGCAGGCATGACGCACGTCGTCATCGCGGACAACAGACCGAACTCAATCACGAAGGGAGAGGAAATTCCGTTCCCCGTCACGGTCATCGAATGTCCGCCGATGAAGATTATCGGCGTGAACGCGTACGCGGATGCCTATGGAGGCAAACGCATCGCATCCACCATCCTCGCTCCTTCTCTCGACAAATACGTTCAACGGTTGTTCTCGGCGCCCAAGACGGCGCATTCCATCGACTCCCTGAAAACCGAAGGTCTCGTCGACATTCGCTTGCTCGCCGCGACGCAACCGCACACCATCAATCTCAAGAAAACGCCGGAAATCCTTGAGCTGTCCATCGGAGGCCACAAGGTCGAGGACAAGCTCGCGTACGCCAAGACCGTGCTCGGCAAAGACGTTGCCGTCAGCGACGCGTTCGCGGAAGGCAACCAGCTCGACATCCACTCCGTCACGACCGGCAGAGGAACGCAAGGTCCCGTTCCGAGATTCGGCGTCGACATTCGCAGTCACAAGTCACAAAAAACGATCAGAGGTCCGGGAAGCTTGGGCGGCTGGGGTTCCAACCGTTCCTGGAGCGTCTCGCGCTCGGGTCAGCACGGCATGCACACGCGCACCGAAATCAACAAGTGGCTGCTCAAGATCGGCACGAATCCGGCAGAAATCGCGCTCAAGGGTGGATTCAAACGGTACGGCAACATTCTCAGTTCCTACATTCTCGTCAAGGGCAGCATCGGCGGCCCGGCAAAACGGCTCATCACGTTCACACAACCCATCCGACCGAACCACCGCATTCCCAAACAGGCTCCGGCAATCACGTACGTCAGCTTGACGAGCAAACAATGACCATGGAACTCAGCATCCTCAACGCAAAGAACGAGAACGTCGGCAAGAAGACGTTGCCTGCGCAATTCTCCGAACCGGTGCGCCCGGACATGATCAAGCGCGCGGTCGAGGTCATGCAGGCGAACCGACGCCAACAGTACGGCGCAGACCCTCGCGCCGGCAAGAAGGCAGCCGCAAAACTCTCGCGACGCCGCCGAGAATACAAGGGCTCGTACGGTCACGGCATCTCGCGCGTTCCGAGAAAGACGTTGAGCAGAAACGGCACGCGGATGCACTGGGTTGGCGCGTTCGCTCCCGGCACGGTTGGCGGTCGACGTTCATTCCCTCCTGGCTCGGACAAGGTCTGGAGCAAGGACATCAACACGAAAGAACGCAAGAAGGCCATCCGCAGCGCGATTGCGGCAACCATCGACAAGACGGTCGTGAAATTGCACGGTCACAAGCTTCCGGACCACTACCCGTTCATCATCGATAACAGTTTTGAGACGCTGGAAAGCACCAAGCAGGTCTTCGACGCGTTTGAAAAATTGAAGCTCAGTCTTGAACTTGAGCGTTCGGCGCAAAAAACGACTCGAGCAGGCATGGGCAAGATGCGCGGAAGGCGCTACCACAAGAAAGTCGGTCCGTTGATCGTCGTCAGCGGCGCGTGCAAACTGGTCAACAGCGCGCGGAACATCGCGGGCATCAATGTCGTCGCGGTCAATCACTTGAACGCGGAGCTCCTCGCTCCCGGCACGGTTCCGGGCAGGCTCACGCTCTTCACGGCAGCAGCCATCGACAAGATGGAAAAGGAGAAGTTGTACGCATGAACGTCATCAAGCATCCCTTGGCCACTGAAAAAAGCATCCGCATGATGGAATCTGCGAACACGCTCGTTTTCATGGTTGACATCAAGGCGACGAAATTCCAAATCAAGGAAGCGGTCGAAAAGCAGTTCACGGCAAAAGTGCTCGCCGTGCGCACGAACATCCGCAACAGCGAGAAGCGCGCATATGTGCGTTTTGCGAAGGAAACCCCCGCGATCGATATCGCGACAAATTTGGGGCTGATGTAAGATGGGAAAGAACCTGATACAGCAAGCACGAGGCCGTGGCGGCCCGAACTACCGCGCGCGTAGCTTTGCGTATGCCGGAGAAGCGCGTCATGCGTCCTTGAATCCCGAACTCCGCATGGGCACCATCATCGACTTCATCAAATGTCCGGGTCACTTGGCGCCGTTGGCGAAAGTCCAGTACCCGAACGAAACCGTCCTTGTGCAGGCTGCGGAAGGCTTGAAAGTCGGTGACATCATCACCATCGGTCCTGGCGCGGAAAGCAAGTCAGGCAACACGCTCTCGCTCAAGGACATTCCGGAAGGCACCGCGATTTTCAACATCGAAAGCCGCCCGGGCGATGGAGGCAAATACTGCCGCACGTCCGGCACGTGCGCAAGAGTCATCACCAAGAGCGAAACGTCCATCATGATCATGCTGCCCAGCAAGAAGCAGCGAGAGTTCAGCCCGAACTGCAGAGCAGTCATCGGCGTCATCGCCGGCGCTGGCCGCACGGAAAAGCCGTTCCTCAAGGCGGGAAAGATGCATTTCCATCGCAGAAACCGAAACAAGAGATGGCCCAATCCGTCAGCGGCAGCGCAGAACGCGGTCGACCACCCCTTCGGCAACAAGCGAACCTCGCGCAAGGGCAAGAACAAGGTACAATCCAAGCACGCGCCGCCGGGCCGTAAGGTCGGTAAGATCGGCGCGCGCAGAACGGGCAGGCAATACTGATGGCAAAGGACTTCACGTTTTACGGAAAGACCTGGGAACAGGTGCAGAAGCTGAGCACGGACGAGTTCATGAAACTCATTCCGTCACGCTCTCGTAGGTCGATGAAGCGCGGATTCACGGAAGCGCAAAAAACGTTCCTCAAGAACTTGGCCCGCGGCCAGGCGACGCTCGAGACGCACTGCCGCGACATTGTCATTACGCCTGCGTTCGTCGGCAAAATCATCAAAGTCCACAACGGCAAGGAATTCCAGCCGGT
Organism: Candidatus Woesearchaeota archaeon; assembly: GCA_016203265.1. GTDB lineage: Archaea > Nanobdellota > Nanobdellia > Woesearchaeales > ARS49 > DSQK01. The sequence goes on from JACQNB010000098.1 coordinate 16,565, forward strand.
CACGATTGAAAAGGACATGCTCGGGCATCGCCTGGGCGAATTCGCAATCACCACAAAGAAGGTTGAGCACTCCGCGCCCGGTATCGGCGCAACGAGATCAAGCTCGGCATTGAGCGTGAGATAAACATGGCATACGGCTACTCCACAAAAATCGCAGACAACATGGCGAAAGCAATGAGCCACAGCTTGCCAATCTCAACGAAAGTCAGCACGCAAGTGTGCCGATTCGTCAAGGGTTTGCCGGTCGCGAAAGCCAAGCGTGCACTGCAGGACGTGCTCGGCATGAAACGGGCAGTCCCGATGTTCCGCCACTACAAGGAAACCGCGCACAAGCCCGGCATGGCCGTCGGCAGATACCCCGTCAAGGCCTGCAAGGCAGTCCTCGGCGTCATCGCAAGCGCGGAAGCCAACGCGCAGTTCAAGGGTTTGAACAGCGCAGACCTCATCATCCATCATGCAGCGGCCCAGCAGGGCCCGACCGCGCGCGGTCAAGGCAGAACGGGCGGACAGATGCGGCAGACGCACATCGAAATCGTGCTTGCGCAAGTCAAGAGAACGGAAAAGAAACAAGAGGCAAAGAAATGATTGAACGCAAGTTTGTCGCAGAGCGAGTCAAGGAGCGTTCCATCCTCGAATACGTCTCATTCACGCTCAAGAACGTCGGCCACAGCAGCACCAAGATGGTGCGCACGCCGTTAGGAGAAAAAATCATCATTTTCGCCAGCAGGCCCGGCCTCGTCGTCGGCAGGAAGGGAGAGAACATCAAGAAGCTCACGAACACGCTCAAGAAGAAGTTCAACCTCGAGAACCCGCAGATCGAGATCAGCGAGGTCGAGAATCCCAATCTGGACGCGCAGATCGTCGCCGAACGCATCGCCTCGACCTTGGAACGCTTCGGCATCCAGAAGTTCAAGGCGATCGCGCACAAGACCATGCAAGACGTCATGAACGCCGGAGCACTGGGCATTGAGATCAAGATTTCAGGAAAGGTCCCGAGCGCGCGCGCCAAGTCCTGGCGGTTCTACAACGGC
>JACQNB010000095.1 GCA_016203265.1 Candidatus Woesearchaeota archaeon
CGACCGGGCAGGTTCGACCGCATCATCATGACGCCCGTGCCGGACAAGGCCGTGCGAATGGAAATTTTCAAGATTCACGCCAAGGGAATGCCGTTGGCGAAGACCGTCAAGCTTGAAGAATTGGCCGAACGCACCGAAGGCTACGTCGGAGCCGACATCGAAAGCATTTGCCGCGAGGCTGCCATCATGGCGTTGCGCGAAAACATGGCTGCCAAGGAAGTCAACAAGGAACATTTCGACAAGGCCTTGAAGAAGGTCCGTCCCAGCGTGACGAAGGACATCGAGAAGGCGTACAAGGAATTGCAGGAACACTTCACGCAAGCCCGCGCAAAAGAAATGCAGGAAGAGAAGCCGGTTTATTTCGGGTGACGCATGGATCGACAACACATTCTTGAAGACATCGAAAAGTTCGACGAGGAGATGGGCCGCGAACATCTTGCGCACGCTCGGGGAATGAAGGACGAAGTCAATTTCAGCGCCATCTATTCACGCCATGAACACCTGTTCACGCTCGAAAACATCCGGCTGGTGCGCGCGTTGCTCAAGGACGCGAAACTGCCGGACACGCAGCGCAGGAATCTCTTGCTCTTCGACTATCTCGTCGGCAGCCGCATCGGCAACGAGCTCAAGGCATTGAGCGACAAGGCCAGCAATTACGAAGCGAAAGCCACGATCAAGGTTGGTGGCAAGAAAATCCCGTACCGCCAAGCGTCCATTGTCGTGATGAACGAACCCAACCGCAAGCAACGGCAAAAAATCGTTGACGCGTTGAAGGTGCCGAAGCGCGTCCTCACGAAGTTCTCGGAGGAGGCGCTCGAAAAAGAGTACAAACTCCTCAAGGAACTGTCCGGCAAGGACTACGTCGAGTATGTCGAGTGGATCAAGCAGTTTGACTTGCGCAAGTTCGGCAAGGTCTTGGAAGGTTTCCTTGCGCAAAGCAACAAGATGTACCGCGCGAAGCTCGCGACGGTCATGACATCGATGAAGGTGCCATTGAATGACATCCAGAAGCACGATCTGGGGTTCTACCTGCGCGCGCACAAGTTCGACGCGTACTTCCCGAAAAAGAGATTGATCCCGACATTGCACGCCACGCTCAGCGGCATGGGCTTTTCGCTGCCGAAACAGAAAAATATCACGCTTGACGCCGACGAGCGCCCGACGAAAGTGCCGCGCGCGTTCTGCATGCCGCTCCTGATTCCGCACGAGATTTATCTCGTGCTCAAGCCGCATGGCGGGCAGGAAGACTACCAGACCATCCTGCACGAGGCAGGCCACTCGGAGCATTTCGCGAACACCAAAGATGATTTGCCGTACGAACTGAAGCACATGGGCAGCCACAGCGTGTCAGAAACGTACTCATTCCTGTTCGAATACCTGACGATGGATCCGTTGTGGCTGAAGAAATTCATCAGGATGTCCGCGAAAAAAGAACAGGAATTCTTGGACTTCCAGAAATTCACCAAGCTTTTTTTCGTCCGAAGGTATGCGGGCAAGGTGCTCTACGAGCTCAAGTTCCACGGCAATGATGTGCGCAGGCTCGACGACGACTTCCAGCCGTTGCGTGAAACGTATGCGTCAAAGGCAGCCATGTACGCGGACATCTTGACGAAGACGACCGGCGCAATCTACAAGGAAGACGACTATTTGCTCGACATGGACAACGCGTTCTACAGCGCGGACTACGTGCGCGCGTGGATGTTTGAGGTGCAGGTCAGGAATTACTTGAAGGAACACTATGGCGCGTGGTTCGCGAACAAGAAATCAGGCGCGTTCCTGAAGAAGATGTGGAGTACGGGCAGCGCGGGCAGAAACCAAGAGGAACTCGCAAAATTGATCAACGCGCCGAGCGTTGATCCGCAGTACCTGTTCCACGAGGTCCTCTGATGCCGAAGCAAGTGCGCGCGAGCCATATCCTCGTCAAGACCGAGCAGGAAGCGAACAGCATTTTGTTTGACTTGAAACGGGGAGCGTCGTTCGAGGACGAGGCAAAGAAGCACTCGCTCTGTCCGTCGAAGAACAAGGGAGGGGACTTGGGCTGGTTCGGCAAGGGCATGATGGTCAAGGAATTCGAGAATGCTGCGTTCTCGTTGCCGGTTGGCGAGCTCTCGAAACCGGTCAAGACACAGTTTGGGTATCACATCATCAAGGTCACCGAAACCAAGTAGGAATCTATTTAACGCAACGCATGTTTCTCGTGTCGTGATCAAGTATCTCGTGCTGTTGTTGCTCTTCGTAAGTGTTGTTGGCGCAGTCGATGTGCCCAGTAGGCCGTTCACGCTCGTGAATGACCTCGCGAACGTGATTGACGCGAGCGGGGAAGCGGCACTGGAACAGCGATTACAGTCACTCAAGTCTTCGGGCGTTGCAGAAATCGCGATTCTCACCATTCCGACGCTCGAGAATGAGGCTATCGAGTCGTATTCGCTCAAGGTCGTTGAGGCGTGGAAGCTGGGCACCGAAAAACAAGATAACGGCTTGCTTATCCTGGTCGCGGTGGACGACCGCCAGTATCGGTTTGAAGTCGGGTATGGGTTGGAAGGGAACTTGAATGACGCTCGCGTCGGAAGGATTGGACGCGACATTCTGGTGCCGGCGTTTCAGGCAGGTGAGTACGCAGTCGGGCTGGCACAGGCCGTTGACGTCATTGCGGGAATCTTGGGAAATGACCCTGAACTGATTGCGGCCGTTGATTCGGCTCCGCAGTTGCCGTTCGGGCTCTTGTTTGTCGTCACGTTCATCGCGGGCTCGATTGTGAGCGCGATCGCGTGGAAGCAGGCCACGAAGACGCGCATTGGCGCCGTGCTGGGTGTGGGTAACCTCCTCATTCTTGCGCTCGTGGTGTGGCTCATCGCGTATTTCTTCTGGTTCGCGTTGCTCGTGCTGCTGATTGCGGCGTTCCCGCGCAAGGGAGGCTTCATGCCGTTCTTTCTCGGCGGCAGAGGTGGCGGCAGAATCGGCGGTGGCGGCGGTTTTGGCGGTGGGGGAGCGAGTGGGCGATGGTAAACTTTAAGAAGAGCTCTGCGCTTGGTGCAGTATGAAGAAGAATTACGGTCTCTGGATCACGCTTGGCGTCATCGCCTTGCTCATCTTGTTCCTGATCGGTTCCTATAACGGGCTTGTCGGCAAACGCAACGCTGCGCAGGCAGCCTGGGCTGACGTTGAAACCCAGTACCAGCGCCGTATGGACCTTGTTCCGAATCTGGTGTCGACCGTCAAGGGCTATGCTGCTCACGAGGAAGAGCTTTTCACGAAGATCACCGAACTTCGCAGTCAGTGGCAGTCTGCCAGCGCAGCGGGAGACACGCAAGGCGCGATCGCGGCAGCCCAGGGCACCGACAGCGCGCTTGCGCGCTTGCTCGTTGTCGCGGAAAACTATCCTGATTTGAAGGCCAGCACGAACTTCCTTGCGCTCCAAGATGAGCTCGCAGGAACCGAAAACCGTGTCGCGGTCGCGAGAACGCGCTACAATGACGCGGTCAAGGCGTATAACACGGCAATCCAGACATTCCCGAGAAATATCCTCGCGGGCCTGTTCGGGTTCAAGCCAGAGGCGTTCTTCCAGGCCGCGAGTGGAGCCGAGACTGTTCCGAGCGTTTCTTTCGAGTAACCTTAATAAAGTCTGCTACAGCATTTTCTCGTATGGCAAATCCAGGGGACAAAGTAAGGGTATTCACGTCTGACGAGACGTTGCACGGCACGCTGTTGCCGGACGAGAAGGACTTCATCGTTCTCAAGCTCGATTCCGGCTACAACATTGGCATCAGCAAGAAGCGCGTGAAGGACGTCAAGGTCATCGAAAAACAGCAGGCCAAGCCGGAAGCGCCGAAGCATGTGCTCCAAAGGAAAGACTTGCCGAAAATCACGATTCTGCACACCGGCGGCACCATCGCCAGCAAAGTGGATTATGAAACGGGTGGTGTCATCAGCAAGTTCACGCCGGAAGAGATCATCGCGTTGTTCCCCGAGCTCAGGGAAATCGCGAACATCGACTCCCGGCTCGTGCGCAACATGGCCTCGGACGACATGCGCTTCGGCCACTACAATCTGTTGGCGAAGGAAGTCGAGAAGGAAGTCATCGCGGGCGTCAAGGGCATCATCATCACGCACGGCACGGACACCTTGCATTACTCCTCGGCCGCGTTGGCGTTCGCGCTGCGCAACCTCCCGATTCCTGTCTTGCTCGTTGGCTCGCAACGTTCCTCAGACAGGGGAAGCTCGGACGCGGCTCCGAATTTGCTCGCGGCAGCCACGTTCATCGCGCACACGGATTTTGTCGGCGTCGGCGTGTGCATGCACGAGAACGCCAGTGACGAAACGTGCCTGATCCTGCCGGGCGTCAAGTGCCGCAAGATGCATTCATCAAGGAGGGACGCGTTCAAGTCCATCAACACCACGCCGTTGGCGCGCGTCGAGGGCAAACGCATTTCGTATTTCCGCACGGACTACGCAAAGAAATCGTCGGCTCCTTTCGCGCTCAAGCTGTTCAAGGAGCACCTCAAGGTGGGCATGCTCTGGGTGCATACGCACATGTATGCCGAGCAGTTCCTCGCGTTCAAGGGATGGGACGGTTTGGTGCTCGTGGGAACCGGGCTTGGCCACGCGCCCATTTCTGAAACCGACGCGGAAACGAAGGAGCACAGCAAGATTTTCAACGCCATCAAGGACGTGAGCAAGGACACGCTTCTCGCGGTTTCGCCGCAGACCATTTCCGGCATCGTCGATTTGAACGTGTATTCCCCGGGCAGGAAACTGCTTGATCTCGGCGTGCTGGGCAACCTGCAGGACACGCATCCCGAGACTGCCTTCATCAAGCTCGCTTGGCTCTTGAGCAATTACTCGAAGGACGAGGCGCGACAGCGGTATGCCGAGAACATCGCGGGCGAGGTCTCGGAGCGCCTCGAGCCATGATGCTTGATTGGAAGTCTCTTGGGCTGAAGTGCGGGCTTGAAATCCACCAACAGCTCGAAGGCAAGAAGCTGTTCTGCAAGTGTCCGACCTTGATTCGCGAGGATCCGGCTCATTTCACCATCAAACGACGATTACGTGCCGTTGCGGGCGAGGCCGGCGACGTTGATGTTGCTGCATTGCACGAGATGCAGAAGGGCAAATGGTTCTCGTACGAGGGATTTGAGGACTCGACGTGCCTCGTCGAGTTGGACGAAAGCCCTCCAGAACAGGTGAACGACGACGCGTTGCGGACGGCATTGCAGGTCTCGCTCTTGCTGAACGCGGTTCCCGTCGACCAAGTGCACATGATGCGCAAAACCGTTGTCGACGGCAGCAACACGTCCGGATTCCAGCGCACGGCGCTTGTTGCCAGAAACGGCGTTCTCACGACCGAACACGGTACGGTCACGATTCCCACAATCTCATTAGAAGAAGACGCGTCTCGCATCATCAAGAACAGTCCGACTGACACGCTGTATCGTCTTGACCGGTTGGGCATTCCGCTCATCGAGATCGGCACGGGTCCGGAAATCAAGGACCCGGACCATTGCAAGGAAGTCGCGGAAGCGCTTGGATTGCTGTTGCGCGCGACCGGGAGAGCGAAACGCGGGCTTGGCACCATCAGGCAGGACGTGAACGTCAGCATTGCTGGTGGCACGCGCATCGAGATTAAGGGCGCGCAAGATTTGAAACTTGTTCCGACGCTCGTCGCGTACGAAGTCGTGCGGCAAAAGTCGTTGCTCGAGCTCAAGGACGAGCTTGTCAAGCGCAACGTGTCATTCGATTCCTCCGTCGAGAACCTGACGCACATCCTCGCACCGAGCACGAGCACGGTCATCAAGAACGCGCTTGCTGCTGGTGGCGTCGTGCTCGCGGTCAAGTTCCCGCAGTGTCATGGTCTCATCGGCAAGGAAATCCAACCCGGACGAAGATTCGGGACTGAACTTTCTGACCGAGCAAAGGCGCACGCGGGCGTCGGTGGCCTGTTCCACTCGGATGAATTGCCGAAGTACGGCATCACGCAGGGAGAAGTTGACACAATCCGGAAAGCGCTGCAGTGTCATGAGCATGACGCGTTCATCCTGGTCGCGGACAAGGAAGAAAAAGCCGTTGCCGCGATGCGCGCCATCCTCGCGCGCGCGAAGGAAGCCTTGCACGGCGTGCCGAAGGAAGTGCGCAAGGCCAATGAGGACGGCACGACCACGTTTTTGCGTCCGATGCCGGGCGCGGCAAGAATGTATCCGGAGACGGACATCCGGCCGATTGCGTTAACGGCAGAAGCCATCAAAAGCATTCCGTTGCCGGAACTTATCAACGTCAAGATTGACCGCTACCAGCAATGGGGCCTTGGTCGTGATTTGGCTGAGCTCGCGGCGAAGTCAGAACAGCCGGTCGAGTTCGAGCGGTTCGTCAAGCAGTATCCGGGCGTCAAGCCCGCGTACATCGCGGAAGTGTTCTTCTCGGCCGAGAAGACCATCAAGCGCCAATACGCGATTGAGATTTCACCCACGTTGGAGGACTTCGACGACCTGTTCAGCGCCGTGAACAACAACACCATCTCGAAAGAGAGCGTGCTCGAGATCCTCAAGCAGGGCAAGCGCGTGAACGACGTGCTGAAACACTACGCCGTGTTGTCGGATAAGGAGTTGCTGAAAGAACTGCAGCACATCGTTGCCGCGAACAAAGGTTTGCCGTTCAACGCGCTGATTGGGAAGGCGATGGCAACGCTCCGCGGTAAGGCAGCAGGTGAGAAGATTGTGGCAGAGCTGAAGAAGCTCG
>JACQNB010000096.1 GCA_016203265.1 Candidatus Woesearchaeota archaeon
GTCCACACCCCCAACCATCCGGAGCATTTTCTTAGATTAAAGACACCAAAGAACTTACTTCAGCCACTTCGGCAGCACGGGCGCGATGAACGGATACAGGTACGGCGAAAAGCCCGACAGCAAACCGATCACGAGCGAGTGCGTCCAGGTTTCGCCCAAACCCGCCGTGGACATCGACGAGCTCTTCAAGGCGGCAGACACGCCGTGAATCTTGATGGCCATGATCAACGCGACCGCCAAACGGATGCCGAACAAACTGCCCAAGACCGGAATCTTGGCAAGCGCGGGGAACAAGCCCAGCACGAACGGCACGTTGAACGAGATGAACGTCGCGGCAATCGCGAAGATGAAGGCATGCACGCCATGACCGAACCGATGCTGCGGCACCGCGACATCGCGATGCACCAGAATCATTTCGTAGAGCCCAATCAAGGCACCGAAGAGCACTGCGGGAAGAACGACGAGTGTTGCCATGATTCCTCTTTTGCGGAAGACACCCACTCGCAATATTTAAAGGTTACGGGAAATAACTCCTGTAGGTGACGTAGCCCGGACGCTCAGGCATCGGCACTACAATAAAAAAAAACTTACGATAAGAAAACCAATTATTCCAAACATACCAAGAAAGACCACCCAAATCACAAAAATCCGTTGTTCATCAGTCACAAGCGCACCTTACCATCATCATATTATATCATTCATAAACATAACTCATATTTAACCTTATTTCATCAACTGAAGACGTGACCTTTGCAATAGGCAGACTTATGAAACACTCCCTACGTTGGCTCACGCAACCTTTATATATTGTAGAACATGAAGCCATCCAGAAAAATAGGTGAATGCGTGAACCTCAAAAAGATACTTCCGTTGCTCATTATTTTTGCGTTGTTCGCGGTTCCCGCGGCAGCCCAGCCCTTCGGTCCCGTGAAAGCGTTGTTCACGAACATCCAAGACCTCATCGGTTCTGGACTTGACGGCATTTCCGAAAACCCGGCGATCTGGATGAAAGTCATCTTCATCATCCTCATCTTCATCGTGCTCTACAATCTTGCCTTTAAAAAATTCATGGAGCACGCCAACAAAGGCAGCAAGATATTCTTCTCGCTCATCATCGCCATCGCGATGGTCGCGCCAATCCCGAACGCGCTCGTTGACGCCATTTTCAGGGAGCTCGCAATTGTGGGAATCATCATTTACATCTTGCTGGTGTTCGGCATATGGTATTTCGTGCGGAGTTTTACCAGTGCCGAAAGTGCATCTCGCGGCACCTACGGTTTCGCGGTCATCATCTGGTTGATGGCATTAGGACTGATTTATGGCATCGCAGAACAGGTGGATATCGCATCCATCAAAACCGCAAGCGGATACATGAGCCTGTTCGCGTTCATCTGCCTCCTCTATTACGGATACAAAACCATCAGCCCCGGCGGAGAAACCGCGGTTGCCGCCAACGCCATCACGGAAGGCGCGAAAGCGACCTACCAGTCAGGCTGGGTTCCGGGCACGCAGGCATGGGAAGGCGCGAAGAAAGCACACCAACTGGACGGCATCCAACGCAAAATAACGATTCTCGACTCGGCGTCAAAACAACTTCAGGCAATCACGGCAAAACTCACCGCGCAAAAGCTCGTCAATGAAGACACAAAAATCAAGAACCAGATGGTGCAGGTCAGCAACGCCATCTACAACCTCCTCAACGAAAAGCTCCTGAAACAAGTCGTGCACTCCAGCATCCTGACCAACTTGGAAAAGGACCTGCAAACGGTCGAAAAAGAAGCCAACGCGTTCGCGAGCTATGACTTCCGCGCCATGGCCGCTGGAAAGGACACCACACGCATCAACAACGCAGTCAAGCTCATCAACGCGTTCTTTGGACAGAACCAGAACTTGGACAAAGTCATCGCGAACTACAAGAAAGCGCTCGGATTCAGCTAATTACTCGAACAATTTCTTCGCGGCTTCCGCGTGCGGCAGTTTCTTGGCAAGCCATTTGATCTTCGTGCTTCTGTTCATTATGCCGTTCTTGCCGTGTTCCAACGTGTGCCGGGTGGCATTGAAGAGGGGCTCCATGAATCCCTTGCGAGAGTGATTGCTCCACGCCTCGACGATAGCCTTGGCTTCAGCCGCGTCAATCTGGTGCTGACGCGCCAGTTCGAGCGTCTGTTCTGCATACGCGCGAGCGTCTTCTTGCGTTGACACGCCCGCAATATGGCTGGCGTAAATTGCTTCGATGGCGTCGATATCGCTCGGCTTCACAACCAAAGGAACATCAACAGTAAAACGTTTCTGGAACGCAACTTCGTTCAACGCGGCACCCTCAAGTACTGTCTCAAGCGCACGGATTTTCTTGCCCGCAACTGCGTTCTCGGCAGTTCGTTGCGCTTGCACCTGCGCAAGCCTTGCCTGTGTCGCGTTTCTCTCATCATACGCATTCTTTGTCAGGTCGGTGAGATAGTCAATCGTCTTCGCATCCTCCGTCGGATTCGGTCTTGCGAACGTGAACAGGCTCTTGATGCCATCCATGAACTTGCCGAAATAGCCACGTGCCTTCAGGCGTGCATTCTCTGCCTGCACGCCCTTCAACTGCGCGCGAGTCGTGCCAAGCACTGTCCTGTGCAGTTCGCCGACCTTTTCGGCAGACGCAACGCGAGATTCCAACTGTTTGCTGTGCGCGTATTCCATCCTATGCGCGATGCTTGAATAGTAGACCTTCTCAAGGCAGTCCGCAATTTGTGCCGTGAAAGGCATTGATTCGTTAAACTTAAAACCGTATTCCTTACCTAAGACCTTGACACAATCTTCAAAGTCGCTGATTTGCTGGCGTCTGCCCTTCAACACCTTGTGCAGGCGTTCGACGCGGTCAAGCATGCGCAGGTTGCTCGCCAAGAAGCTGTCGCGCTGGTCCTTCACGTTGGCATAATCATGAGTTACCTCGAAAAAACGCTCTGCCATCTCGTTGATACACTGAACCGGTGTTAACGGTCCCTTTTTGAGATCATCACGGATAGCACCCGGCACTATTCCCACGGCATCTTTCACTGCGTCCAAGACCGCGTTGTATTCGAGGTCAAGTTCGTTGTGCGCGCGGTTGAGGGTTTCGAGGTCCTGTTCCTTGCTTTCGGCGTTCTTGACGGCAAGCGCATGCTTGTCCTCGAGCTCTGCCTTCTGCAACGCCAAGGAGTTAGCCCTGCTTTCCTGGTCTGCGCTGTCCTTGAAGAGCGCCTGACGGTTCTCGCGCAAGCGGTTGAGCATGTGATCATACGTGACGGTCTCATCCTGCGAGACGAGGCGCTGCTCTTCCAAGAATGCTCGGAGTTCCTTGTAACGCGCATGGCCGTTCGTCGGGTCTGCCTGTTTCACGGCAAACCTGTCAATGGTCGCGTTCCACTTCTTAATCGTGTTGAGATAGGAACGGGTGAGTTTCTGGTTCTTGTTCGTCAATGCGTCAATCGTCTCGGACGCTTGGAGTTCCTGGTCATTCATTTCCTCGAGCAAAGAACTGATGAACTGCACGTTCTGATCCAACGCCTCGCCTGCGTCCTGCAAATCACCGGTGACTTCAAGACCCGCCGCGACGGCAATATCATAGTCAACAACGGGAACACCAGTCTTCACGATTCGCGTGCGAGAACGTTTGCCAGAAAAATCAATGCCAGCCGCGTTGAGCACATCAACGAATTCCTTGGCTTCCGCGAGCTGACGCTTGACATAGCGCAGTTCCTTGGCCTTGCCCGCGACTTGGGCCTTCAGCGCCTTGTTCAGGTCAGCTTCAGCCTCGTGCAGCTTGCGTTTCGCGTCCGTGATGTAGTCGTTGCGGTTCATCCCTTTCACTTGTGCTTTGAAGCGGAGCAGTCCTATATAAACCTTTCCTTTATTGTGCTACTGTATAGTGACTACAGCACAACCTATTTAAGCAAGCCGACGCTCGAGAATGCGTTGAACGTCTCGCACTCGCGACGCTTGCCCGCATCAGCATTCGTCGCAAGCGTTCCCAGGCTGGACTCGCTGGTCCGGGCGCTCGTGCTCCGAAGTTGACGTTCAACGCAAGGCAACCATGGAACTCTCGCAAAAGCCCAAGAACGTCACCGTCCTCACGGGCTTTCCGGGCTTCGGTTTAGTCGGAACGGTCGCGACCGGCTTCCTGATCGACCACCTCAAATGCGAGAGGATCGGCAACCACTGGTTCGAGGAGCTTCCCGCGACCGTCGCGCTGCACGACGGCAAAATCGTCGATCCCGTCGGCATCTACTATTCCAAGAAATACAACATCGTCATCGTCCACAGCATCGCGAACGTCGCGGGCGTCGAATGGCTCGCGTCCGAGGTCATCCAGAACATCTGCAAGGAATTAGGCGCGAAAGAGCTCATCGCGATTGAAGGTGTTGGATCGCAACGACAAGACATGCAGCGCGCATTCTACTTCACGACCGACGACAAAAACGCGAAAGCGCTCACGAAAATCGGAGTCGAGGCCATGAAGGAAGGCATCATCGTCGGCGTCACGAGCTCACTCTTGCTGAAAACCAAAGTCCCCCTCACCTGTTTGTTTTCCGAAACGCACACGAACCTGCCCGACTCCAAGTCCGCCGCGAAAATCGTCGAAGTCCTGGACAAGTATCTTGGTCTTGATGTCGACTACCGGCCACTTTTGAAGCAGGCCGAAGAGTTCGAAGGCAAGATCAAGGAACTGCTTGCGAAGCAAGCCAAGGCCACGGAAGACACGGAAACGAAGAAGAACCTCAATTATATCACATAAACTCACTTCTGACCTTCTTGTTCACGCGATTCTGGCATTTTGACGTCTTCTTTCATCGATAACTCCCACTATTCGCGACCTTCCAACGAGTGCCTAACTCTTCGCATGCACGGCGACCCAACGCCCTCGGCATCAGTTGTTGCTGTGTGCCAAAGCGCACTCACAAACCCTCAATGAAGTCTCACTTTTTGCCTACCCCGAAGCTAATTTTCTATATAGAAATAATTAAGTAGAACATAATGATTCGAAAATAATAAAGCACAACATCAATATTAAAATCGTTATAACGAAGACATAGAAATATCAAAACAAGTATTGTAACGCAACTGTTCAATCAACAAAATCCTTTAAAGTCGTTTTGTCACTTTCAATAAGGTAGCAAA
>JACQNB010000099.1 GCA_016203265.1 Candidatus Woesearchaeota archaeon
GAAAAAGTGTTCCAGAAAGTACTTCCTACCTTGACTGAAAACGTCGCTGAACTGAGTAGAGTCACGAAAGTCGTGAAAGGACCGGTTAAGAAATAGTCATTCTTCGTGCAATTCGTCCGTGTGCTTGCCTAACTTCTCATCAATCAACTTCTCGGCCTGATCATACGACACGAACCGAATCGGGTCCCACAGCTCAACGTAACGCTTCAAGACGTCGACGTCTTCCTTGCGTGCCGTCAATTGCAGTTCCTTGATTGCCATGATGACCTTGTCTTCCATGGCGCGCACCGTGCGCTTAATCTCCATAACATCCGCAGACACGTTCTTGGCCTCCAGCACGGCCTTTTTCTGGTGCATCAACATGTTCTGCTCGATCAATTGCAGCTTGCGCCGCAAGTCAGCGTAGCGTTCTTCCGCGACGCGCAAACGCGTGCTCAGCACGGCAATGTCCTGCTGCACTGACGTGTCTGGTTCGATGGGCGCTCGTGGCGCGCTGAACAGGTTTGCGCCAAAGCCTTTCTTGTCCGGTACGTCTGTTTCAGGCATAGGAATTCTTATATAGCTTAAGACAAGAAATGACTCACGAGTTAGTTAAACTTATGTCACTACAAAAGAGGAAAGAAGATGGCTGACGGTGCCTGCGGCTCCTATGACGTTCTGCGCGAAGGCGACGAAGTCATCCTGCGCATCGACTGCGAACAGTGCACGTTCTTCCCCAGCATCGAAGACGACGGACGCACGATGGCGATGGCCATTGATTTGTTGGCCGAAGTCGGGCACGTCACCAAGATCGTGTTCGTGCAAAAGCGGGATTACGAGTACGACACGGCGCAAGTGCTCCTGCTGGAAGAAGTCGCGAAGATCTACAAGCAGATCAGCCAGAACAAAATCGGCTACTCCTTGTTAATCGATCCGGCAAGCCACCGCTTCATCGACGCCAAGTATGCGGAAATCCAGGACGCACTCCATCGGTTGCTGAAAAGCGATCCGTTGGGCGCGTACATGGACCTGGTGCGCATCTATCGCCGGGAAGACATTTTCACAAAAGAAGCCGGGCTCCCTCCCGAAGGAAAACAAGCGCTCGCCAAACTGCTCAAGTTCCTGCAGGACATCCTCACCTCGCTCGAGCAGGTCAAGCTCATCCGGATGAACAAGAACCAGCTCGCAGGCCACAAATCCGGAGAACGGGAGCTCTACCGGCGCTTGTTCAGCCCCAGCATCAAGCCAGACTTCATGTTCACCAAGCTCCAGGCAAGCTATCCTCCGGACGCGGAAGAGCTCGCAAGCTACGAAGTCAAGGGCACCGAAGTCACGATTATCTCCATGCCCGGCAGCGTGCAGTATCTCTACCACATCGTGCCGCCGGAATTCAAGCTCGGCGAAGAACAGTACGAACTGCTCGATGCCGCGAGAAAGATCATGGCCGAACACAAACCGAAACGTTCTGAATTCGTCGACCCGCAACGCATGCGTGAAGTGTTCACCGCCATCGGCGAAGACCTGCTGGACGAATTGGCGGGCTACCGCGGCATCAAGCTCCGCGAAAAAGACCGTGATGAACTTGTCCAAATCCTTGTGCGCTACACGGTCGGATTCGGGCTCATCGAAGTGCTGCTCGCGGACGAACGCGTGCAGGACATCAGCATCAACTCTCCCATGGGCAGAATCCCGATGTTCATCGTACACCAGGACTTCGGCGACTGCATCACCAACATCGTGCCCACGATTTCCGAAGCAGAATCCTGGGCGTCCAAACTCAGGCTCATCTCCGGCAGACCGTTGGACGAGGCAAATCCCATCCTCGACACCGAACTTGTGCTGCCGGAAAGCAGAGCAAGAGTCGCGGCCATCACCGGACCGTTGAACCCGACGGGATTGGCGTATAGTTTTCGCCGCCACCGAGACAAGCCTTGGACGCTCGCGCTCTTTGTCAGCAACGGCATGATCTCCCCCTTGGCAGCGGGCGTGTTGAGCTTCCTCATCGACGGCGCGCGAACGATACTCGTCGCGGGCACGCGAAGCTCGGGAAAGACTTCGTTGCTCGGCGGCCTGATGGTCGAAATCATGCGCAGAATCAGGATCATCACGATCGAGGACACGCTCGAACTGCCGGTGCAGGCGCTCAAGAACCTCAACTACAACATCCAAAGCATGAAAGTCGCCTCCGCGCTGACCCGGGGCTCGACTGAAGTCTCTGCAGACGAGGGCATCCGCACCACGCTCAGACTCGGCGACTCAAGCCTGATCGTGGGAGAAGTCAGAAGCACGGAAGCGAAGGCGCTCTATGAGGCCATGCGTGTCGGCGCGTTGGCGAACACGGTCGCGGGCACAATCCACGGAGACTCGCCGTACGGCGTGTTCGACCGCGTCGTCAACGACCTCGGCGTGCCGCGCACGAGCTTCAAGGCCACCGACATCATCATCGTCGCAAACCCCGTCCGAAGCCCGGACGGGCTGCACCGGTTCAGAAGGGTCACGCAAATCACGGAAGTCAGGAAACACTGGGAAGACGACCCCTTGCGCGAAGGCGGTTTTGTCGACCTGTTCAAGTATGACGCGGTCACGGACACGCTCCAACCAACAAGCGACTTGCTCAACGGAGACAGCGAAATCATCAAGTCCATCGCAGGCAATGTCCGCGAATGGGCGGGCAACTGGGACGCGGTCTGGGACAACATCAACCTGCGCACGCGCATCAAGCAAAGCATCGTGGACACCGCGAAAAAGCTCACACGACCTGACATCTTGGAAGCCCCGTTCAACATCGCGAGCAATGACGAATTCCACAGAATCGCGGAGAACGTGCGCGAACAGACCGGCAGGCTCGACAGCGAACAGATCTTCTTCGCGTGGAACGAATGGTTCCAGCGCAACCTGCGCCAGCACGAGGAAGCATGAACGAGCAGGACCTCTTCCGGAAATACAAGCAACGCCTCGAATCAGAACTCGGCGCGGAAACAGGACCGCGACAAGTGACATCGCGCGAATATCAGCAATTTAAACAGGAAGCGTTGCCCACGCACACGGGCTGGTATGAACGCCTATGCAACGGCGCGGAAAAACTGCTCAAAATCAAGGTGCCGCCGCAAAAGGCAGCCCTCATTCAGGAACACCTGAGCATCGCGCACCTCAATGTGACGCCTTCCGGCGTCATGGCGCTCTCCTATCTGTTGCCGATGTTCATCCTGCTCTTCGGAGCCTTGGTCAGCATCATCGTGTTCAGCTCGATGTTCTTCACGTTCTTCTTCGTCATGGTCGGTTTCGCGCTCATCCTTGCGTTGCAACGGCTCCCGGAATACATCGCGAACAATTGGCGCCTGAAAGCCAGCAACCAGATGGTGCTGTGCGTGTTCTACGTCGTCACGTACATGCGCCACACGAGCAACCTCGAGAACGCCATCGGGTTCGCGGCCGAACATCTTGCGCCGCCGTTGAGCCTTGACCTGAAAAAAGTGCTGTGGGACGTCGAGACCGAAAAGTTCGACACGGTCAAGGACAGCCTGGACGCGTACCTCGAAACGTGGCGCAAATGGAACGGCGAATTCATCGAAGCGTTCCACTTGATTGAGGGCTCACTCTTTGAAACATCAGAAGCGCGCCGTGTTGAACTGTTGGACAAGGCGCTCGACGTCATCCTGCAGGAAACGTACGAAAAGATGTTGCACTACGCGCACAACCTCAAGAGTCCCATCACGACGCTGCACATGCTCGGCATCATCCTTCCGGTGCTCGGCCTCGTCATCCTGCCTTTGGTGGTGAGCTTCATCGGCACGGCCAAATGGTACCACATCGCGACACTCTACAACATCCTGCTTCCAATTATTGTGTATTATCTTGGACGCAACATCCTGTCGACGCGGCCAACCGGCTACGGCGACACAGATATCGCGGAAATCAACACGTCACTCAAGAAATACCGCAACGTGCTCATCAAAGTCGGAAATACCGAGATTGCCATCAACCCGTTGACCATCAGCGTCACGCTCGCGGTCGTCTTTGCATTCATCGGCCTGCTGCCGGTGCTGCTGCATGTCTTCGCGCCCACGTTCGAGCTCGATCTCTTCGGTCTCAAGCTCATGGATTACCGCACCAGCGGCAATCCGGAAACGCCCGGACTCATCATCGGACCGTACGGCCTGCTAGCGAGCGTCATCTCCCTGATGTTCCCCCTGGCTGCCGCGTTGGGCATTGGGCTGTACGCAAAACTGCGCAGCAAGAACGTCATCAAGATCCGCGAAAACGCGAAAAAGCTCGAGGACGAGTTCGCGAGCGCGCTGTTTCAATTAGGCAACCGGTTGGCCGACGGCATCCCTGCCGAGGCCGCTTTCGGCAGAGTGGCGGAAATGATGCCGGACACGGTTTCCGGACAGTTCTTCAACGTCGTGAGCAACAACATCCGCAAGCTTGGCATGGGACTCCGCGAAGCGCTGTTCAACCCGCGCACCGGCGCCGTGGCCGCATTCCCGAGCCCCATCATCGAAAGCTCGATGAAAGTGCTCATCGAAAGCATCAAGAAAGGCCCGTTGATCGCCGCGAATGCATTGCAAAACGTTTCGCGCTACATCAAGGAAATCCACGCGGTCAACGAACGTCTGCGCGACCTGATGGCAGAAATCATTTCCGATATGAAATCGCAGATTTCGTTCCTCACGCCCGCCATTTCAGGCATCGTCATCGGCATCACCAGCATGATTACCACGATCTTAGGCGCGCTCAGCTCGCAAGTCTCGAAATTGTCGGCTGAGGGCGCGGGACGCGTCGGCACCATCGCGTCCTTGTTCGGCGATTCCATCCCGACCTATTATTTCCAGATCGTCGTCGGGCTCTATGTCGTGCAAATCATCACGATCCTCACGATTATTTCGAACAGCATCGAAAACGGCGCCGATAAACTGGGCGAACGCTACGCCATCGGCCAGAACGTCATGAGAAGCACCATTTTATACTGCGTCATCTCCCTCATCGTCATGCTCATCTTCAACATGATCGCGCTCAAAATCATGTCCGCGACGCTGGCGACCAAATGAAAAAACCGCTCCTGTTCGCGGCGCTGTATTCGGCGGCGACCGTCATCACCGTGTACATCGTGCAGACGCGCGGGGCTGAAACGACGAGCGCGTGCAGCTATCTCGATCCCATCGCGATCGACGTTCTCGCATTCGCGGCGGCGTTATTCTTGGTGGTCGAAGGCGTCGTGCGCATCGTGCAGCAACCGAACGACTCGTGGAACGTGCAGGCCGGACGCGCCATCAGGATCGGATTCGGCTGCGCCATCATCACCATCCACGTGTTGCAGGCGATACACAAATAGAAAAGTGGGGGTGGCCAGGTTTGAACTGGCGACCCCGCCGTCTTCAGCGGCGTGCTCTCCCAGGCTGAGCTACACCCCCATGGGATATTCTCAAGACCAGAACCCCCTTTAAAAGCGTTCCTATGGAACTTCTTTCTTGGGCTCGAACGGCGTCCCTGCCTTCGAGAATGCAAGCTCACCCGCAAGCAATCTTCGCAGCGTTTCCTTGAGCTCGTTGATGGGCACGCGCATTTGCTTCGTGCTGTCCCTATCGCGCACCGTCACATCCTGCTTGTCCAGCGAATCGAAGTCGACCGTGACGCAGTACGGCGTGCCGATCTCATCCATGCGCGCATATCTGCGGCCGACGCTGCCCGTACGGTCATAAAAGGTCGTGAACGCGGTCTTGAGTGACGTGAAAACTTCGCGCGCCTTGCTCGTCAACTCCTCCTTGTTGCTCAACAACGGGAACACGGCAACCTTGAACGGCGCGAGCGTCGGATGCAGTTTCAGCACGACATTGCCGCGCTGCTTGTCATCCTGGTATGCGTTGTACAGAAACACGAGGAACGCGCGGTCCACGCCTTGCGACGGCTCCGCGACGACGTGCGGGATGATTTTTTGTTTGCTCTCCTCATCAAAGAGACTCAAGTCCTTGCCGGAATGCTTCATGTGCTGCTTGAGATCATAATCAGTCCGGTTGGCCATGCCCTGCAATTCTTTCCAGCCGAACGGGAATTCGTATTCCAAATCCCACGTGTCGAGCGCATAGTGCGACTTTTCGTCGGCAACGTGCTGGCGGATGCGGAACTTCTTCGCGTCAGCTCCAAGCGAAACAAACCATTGATGGGCCTTCGCGAGCCAGTAGGCGTGCCACGCCGTCGAGATGATTTTCTTGTCGATGCATTCCTGCATCGTCATCTCGAGTGCTTCCTTCTTGTGATGCTGCAGTTCTGCGGAATAGACCAGAAGTTTGTGCCGCCTCACTTCGTCGAGGAACGGGCACTCGTTCGCCTTGTCCGGATGAATGAAATACTCAATCTCCATCTGCTCGAACTCGCGGCAGCGGAACAAAAAGTTTCTCGGCGCGATCTCGTTGCGGAACGCCTTGCCCATCTGCGCGATGCCGAACGGCAGTTTCACGCGGCCGGTTTCCGTGACGCTCTTGAAATCCAAGAACATGTTCTGCGCGGTTTCGGGGCGCAAGTATGCGGTCGCTTCCTTGCTCGGGACCGGTCCGATAAAGGTCGTGAACATCATGTTGAACGGCTTGACTTCAGCCAATTCGCTTTTGCACTTCTGGCACTTGACATGGTGTTCTTTGATGAGCTTGTTCAACTGCGCGGTTTTGAGTCCGGCGACGTCCATATGCAAGACGTCCTCGATAAGATGGTCTGCGCGATAGCGCTCATGGCACTTGACGCATTCGGTGAAGAAATCGTCAAAGTTCGCCACGTGCCCCGAGGCTTCCCACGTCTTCGGATGCGAGATGATGGTGCCGTCGATGCCCACCACGTCCTCGCGGTCGTGCACGAAATACTTCCACCACGCCTGCTTCAGGTTGTTCTTGATTTCCGAACCCAAGGGGCCATAATCGAAAAATCCGGTCAATCCGCCGTAAATCTCGCTGCTCGGGAACACGATGCCCTTCCGTTTGCAGAAGGACGCCATTTCATCAATCGTGATGGACATACGGAGAACGCGTCAAATTGTGTTTAAAAAGGTTTGTGGCTAGCGGGCGAGCCGTTCTAATTCTTCCACGATCTCTTCTACAATTTTATCGCTATACTTTGAGATATCATGCGCAAATGGCAATAACTTAACGCTCTTACGCCACGCCACATCATCGATGATACCCATCAAGGTCTCAGGTTTTACCTGAGGCACCCACCATAACTCGTGGGGCTGTACGAGCACCGCAGGAAATGGTCGTTTAAACTGCGAACCGAGCTCAAAGTAATGAGTATCATCAGTATCTCCTTCAATGCCTAAGGCGAGATGGGCATACTCAAGGAGGGGACAGGGACCCACAGCATCTCCTACGGCAGTTATTTTTGTTGCCACAACGCCAATGCGATTAAACATTGGCATGAACGGAATAATGAGAATATCATCAACGTTTGGTGTGCTTCGACGATTCTGATTTGTTATGATTCCGCCATAAACCATTGTTCACCTCTGTAACCATTCGATCTCTTCCGGATCAAGTTCTGCTGCGTCTGCGATGGCTTTTGATGATTCTGTGTTCTTCTTGAACAACACCTGCAGGAACGGAAGCTCCTTGATGGTGCGCTTCATCGAGCTGTGCAGCAACGGAGCGAGCTTTTCGGCGATGGCCTTGCGTTTCTGGTACTTCATGTTCGCCTGCCAAATCTTGAGAATTCTGGTCGTCGGTGTATAGTTGACGATGCCCGGATACTTCTGGTCCTTCGCGACAGCCACGCCCGCAGACAGCAACGCGTTCACCGACGTCAAGAAGTGCCAGTGCTGTCGTCGCTTAATTCGGCCACGATAGACGTCAGCGCGCGCCAACGCCTCGTACGCGCGTGCGCGATCTTGGATATTCGTGTATTCCTTCGGCACATTCTCGTCCACCCACAGGAATGAGCCATCCAAATCCTCCCCGACATGCTCGAACGCGGTCAGCGCGATGACCGGATCAGAATTCTTGAACACCTTCAACAGGGCGTTATGCATCGATTCCTCGCGGTCGCGGTCGCCCAAAATGCCCAAATGCTCTTTCGTGATTGTTTTTGAGATGGAAATGGTCTGCAAGTCGGTCAATGCCGCGCGCAAGTCCCCTCCGGAACGTCGCGCGAGCGTCTTTAGCACGCTTTCCTCGACCGACACATTTTCTCGCGCGCACAATCGTTTCATGATTTCGGCAATCACCAGGTAGTCATACACCGGAAACTCAATCATCAATGATTTCGAACGCACCGACGACAATTTCGACTCCCACGGGTCATTCGCGGTCAACACGATCGGGAATTTGCTGTCCGCAATCAACGACGCGATTGCGGGCGCGCCGCCGCGGTCATTGTTGCCGGCCAATCCGTCGACTTCGTCCACCAAGATGACCTTACTGCGCGAGAACAGGCTCATCTGCTGCGACGCCACGCCCAGCTTGCTTTGGATGCCGTCCGCGTTGCGCACGTCAGACGCGTTCAGCTCCAGAATCTCAAGATTGAGTTCGTGCGCGAGCGCGTGGACGGCTGACGTCTTGCCCGTGCCGGACGGACCGTACAGAAAGGCAGCCTTCTTTTTCTGCTTCTTGAACTCAGACAGGAACGTGCGCAACTGCGCCATGCCGGGCTGCAAGATGTCTTTCGCGAGCACTTTTTGTACTGTCCACGGAACCCCCATACGATGTCCGCGTTTGAGAGCCCTTTTATGCTTTATTGTGCTCAAGACGTTTAAGCAATCTTTTTAAAGCGAGCCCGAACTCAACACCCCATGCACACCGTCGATGTCACCCTCAAACGCGTTGAAATCCTGAGCTTTGACGCCCGCACGAAACAGGTCGGCTTCAGGCTCATCCTGAATGACGGCAAGGACAAGGCAATCCAACGCCAGGACGACGTTGACGACCCACAAGACTTGGCCAGCGGACTGTTCCAGGACGTCCGCAAGAAAATGAAGGAACTGCACCGCTCCCACAGCATCGATGACGGCCCCCTTGAAGGCGTCACGATGGTCAGAATCAAGGGTGATGAGGAACTGCTCATCGAGCGCATCGGCAAGTTCTTCGCCACCGTGAAGGAAAAGATGCGCAACGGCCAGATGCGCAAATTAAGCTACTACGACCTCGAGCGCCAAATCATCGGGCTCAAAACCGACCTATGAACGACTACGAACCCCGGGAAGCGGAAGTGCGTTGGCTCACGCATTGGGAACAGCACAAGATCTTCGCGTTCGACCCGGACAAGAAAGGCGCCATCTTCAGCATCGACATTCCTCCCCCGACGTTCTCGGGCAAGATGCACATCGGCCACGCGTTCAGCTATAGCCAGCAGGACATCATCGCGCGCTATCAAAGAATGCGCGGCAAGAACGTGTTCTTCCCGTTCGGCACGGACGACAATGGACTGCCCACGGAACGACTTGTCGAAAAGACCAAAGGCGTCAAAGGCAGCAAGATGGAACGCCAGGCATTCATCAAGCTGTGCGAAACCACGCTCAAGGAAAGCCTGCCTGAGTTCATCTTCAGCTGGAAACGCATCGGCATCAGCTGCGACTTCAACTACACGTACAGCACCATCAGCGACCACGCGCGCAGAATCGCGCAATGGAGCTTCCTCGATCTGCACAAGAAAGGACGCGCCTACCGCAAGGAAGCTCCTGCGTTATGGTGCCCGCAGTGCGCGACGGCCATCTCGCAAGTCGAGTGCCAAGACGTCGAAAAGGCAAGCACGTTCAACGACATCATCTTCAAGGTCGACGGCAAGGATGTCGTCATCGCGACGACCAGGCCAGAGCTCCTGCCTGCCTGCGTCGCCGTGTTCGCGCACCCGAACGACGACCGGTACAAGAAACTCATCGGCAAACAGGCAACCGTGCCGTTGTTCAACGTCCAAGTGCCCATCAAGTCAGACGAACGCGTCGACCCGACCAAGGGAACCGGCATCGTCATGTGCTGCACGTTCGGCGACCAGACCGACATCGCGTGGTATTTGGCCTACAATCTCCCGCTCAAGCAGGCCATCAGCCCCTTCGGCAAGATGACCCCGCTTGCGGGCGCGTATGAAGGCAAGAACATCCACGACACCCGCAAAGCCGTCCTCGCGGACCTGAAAACTGCGGGCTTGCTCGTGGGGCAAAAACCCATCAGCCACGCGGTCAAGGTGCACGAACGCTGTCAGACCGAAATCGAAATCGTCAACAGCAAACAATGGTTCATCAAGTATCTCGACCTGCGGGACGACATGCTGCAATGGGGCGCGGAAGTCACGTGGCATCCCGCGTTCATGAAGCATCGACTGGACAACTGGATCAAAGGGTTACAATGGGACTGGCTCATTTCGCGCCAGCGCTTCTTCGGCGTGCCCTTCCCGGTCTGGTATTGCACGAAGTGCCAGCACGAAATCCTCGCGGACGAGAAAAAATTGCCCGTCGATCCCTTGAAAGATCAAGCGCCCGTGAACGCGTGCCCAAAGTGCAAATCAACCGAGCTCGTGGCAGAAAAGGATGTGCTTGACACATGGTTCACGAGCAGCATGACCCCGCAGATTGCAACCCAACTGCTTCCCGCGGCCGCGCAAAAGCGCGCGTTCCCGATGTCGATTCGACCGCAGGCGCACGAAATCATCTCGTTCTGGCTGTTCAACTCGCTCGTCAAGAGCCGACTGCATTACGGCGTGAATCCGTGGAAGGAAGCGCTCATTTCCGGGCTCGTCATGGACCCGTTGGGCGAGAAGATGAGCAAAAGCAAAGGCAACACGATTGAGCCAAGCGTGCTCATCGACAAGTTTTCCGGCGATGCCCTGCGCTTCTGGGCCGGCAGCGCCAAGCTCGGGGAAGACGTCGCGTTCCAGGAAAAAGAGCTCGTCACGGGAAAGAAATTCGTCACAAAACTGTGGAACGCGGTCAAATTCCTTTCCGTGCATCTCGAACAGTTCCATCCTGAGAAGGCAAAAGAGGCAACGGCACCCGTCGACCAATGGATTCTGGACAAGTTGGCCAAGTGCGTCGAAGAATCAACCAGCGCGATGGAAACGTACGCGTATCCGCAGGCGCGCGCCAGCTTGATGCAGTTCTTCTGGCATGACTTCTGCGACAACTACCTTGAAC
>JACQNB010000018.1 GCA_016203265.1 Candidatus Woesearchaeota archaeon
CTCCTTTTCCTTGCCGCCCGGAGTCACTTCTGCCTCGATCGGCAGGATGATGCCCGAGTACACGGCGCCGGAGCCGATCACGGCGAGACCGTTCACGCGGCCCACGCGCTTGCCCTCGGTCACGATGACCTCGTATTCCTTCTTGCGCTCGATGTACTTGTCCGCCATCTGCTGTTCCAACGGACGTGCCACTTTCTTGGCCGCCTTGACATGCTCGGGCTGCACGAGCTTTGCTTCCTGCTCGAGCGCGATGTCGCCGGCTGCCCGCACCAATCCGCCGAGCTCGCGCATGCGGAGCGTCAAGTGGTTCTTGCGGTTCGCGAAACGGCGCGCTTCCTGCACGATGGACTCGACTGCCGCCTTTGAAAAGTGCGGGATTTTCTTGTCCTTCACGACTTCCTGCGCGACGAATACCGCGATCGCGTCGCGGTTTTCCGGCGTGTCGGGAAGCGTTTCCTTCATGAAGACCTCATACCCATAGCCGCGGATTCTCGAGCGCAACGCCGGATGCAGGTGCTGGACAGTCTCCACGTTGCCGGCCGCGACCAGGATGAAGTTGCACGGCACGGGCTCGGTGCGGACCATCGCGCCCGCGCTTCTCTCGGACTGCCCCGTGATTGGATACTTGCCTTCCTGCAACGCGGTCAAGAGCTCCTGCTGCGTCTGCGGCTCCAACGTCGCGATTTCGTCGATAAAGAGGACTCCGAGATGCGCCTTGTGAATCATGCCCGCGACGACGCGCTCATGCGCCGGAGTGCCGAGGCCGCCGGAATTTGAGCAGAGCACTCCATTGACGATGACGTTTCCCGAACTCGTCGTCACATTATACAATTTTCCAGTATGCGACACTTTATTGATGTCCGTTATCATCTGAGTAACAAAAGTCATGCCGTCACCGCACGAGGACCGAAATGATTCAGGATAAGATATAATGAGTTCGGCGAGAGATGGAGCGCCTTCATGACCCATTCGGCACCATGCCCTTTATTGATGAGTTCCGCGTATTTGTCACGTTTTCTCATTCCCCATCGTCCGAGCGCTGCATAGAGCCTCTTCTGCTTGTACTCGCAATAATTTATTTTCACGTTCATCAAGAAAAACAGGACGTTATCAAATTTCTTCTCGATAAGCAGCCGGAATATGTTTGATTCGCCAGAGAGTTTTCGTTCGTAAATGGACGTTACTGACACACTCTTCCGCGCGAGATAACCCCGCAATGCCGCAAGAAATTGCAACCTATTCTGCCGCAATGCCGGAGAACCCGTTATCCCGACCTCAAGGCAGGTCAAATAGTTACCCCGTTTATGCATGATGGGCGTGCCCAACTCTCCCCCGATGAAAGAACCGAAAAATTCATCTTCGATGCCTCCGGCAATCCACCGGGGAACGTGCAATTCCTTGAGCGTCTTGTTGCCTTGCGGAGCGCCAAGAGCGAGTAAAAACCTGATGACGTTCCGGTTCGTATTCTGGTAGCACCAGGAATGACCGTATTCCCCGCCTTCAATGATGCGGCCATTCATTCCATGCCCAAACCCGAACAGTTCTTCGATATCTTTACCAAACTCCTCGACCGCTGCCTTTTCCGAGCTTGATAAGAAAACGCCGTTAAGATTCTCAAAGATGCCGCCATCGCCGAATGTGGCGCCCAACACTTTTGCGATACGCGCAAGTTTCGGATTATCATGCCGTAACGGCAAGAGATTCCGGCCCCTGAGCCACTCGCATGTTTGCAACGGCACCGGAACATGTTTTCCCGCATGCCACCACCTCACTTTCGCGGAAGGCTGGCCCATTGCCTTCGCGATGCGTTTGTATCCCCAGGACGGATTCTGCCTTGCAATGACGCTATATTGCGCATGGAGCCTGCACTGCTCACGTTGACGCGCATCATACGTGCTTATGATATCAGTCTCATCAATCACGTGGTCAGGATTCACCAAAAGAGAATCACCAATCTTAAGCTGACTCGCTTCAACATACTCGACAACACCATTTTTTGAAACCGCAATCTTGTGTTCGGGAGTCACGCAAAGTTTCCTGCCATCGACCGTTAGTTTAACCAAATCCCCGACATAATCATATCGGTTCGCGGAAAGCACCTCGATTTCCGATACGGCACCTTCGCGCTCGCCAAGGACCGTGAGTTCGCCTTTTGGGAGAAAAATAGCTTCATAGTTCTTCCGTTCAGTCGAGGTTTCCCGATGTATATGAGGCTTACGCCAGTAGTTGTCCAGTGTGATATCGATCTTTTCAGGACGCATGCCCTGAGGGCCTTTCACAGTAAGATAGGCATCATCGGAAATCGTCTGGAACGGATCATGTTGCACGTCCCCGAGCAACGCGCCCGCATGCGAGCCGGTCGCGTCCCAAAAGGGAGCGTTCTTCTTCCCATAATTGTCGACGATGACCTTCGGCACTTCAATACGCAAGTTGCCGAAGCCCTGGCGTTTTGCCATGTTCAGGAAGAACGCGAAACCCGCCAAAAACACCATGCCACCCAAGAAAAAGGCAGCGAACATGATGTCGGACTGATAGTAACTGCGCGCCCACCACGGCAGCACCATGGCGACGATGAGGAGAATGAACAGGATCCAGTTCTGGCCCTTGAAGAGATTTTGCGACTGCAGCCTGCCCTGCTGCGCCAAGGAACGCCCTTGGCCCGCGGTCATGGCGCGGATCAACGGCTGGTTCTCGTCGTTCGGGTTCGGGAACGCGACGATGTCCGCGAGCTTCTCTTTCGGCAAGAGCTCAGCAAGCGCAAGCCCGAGCATCGATTTCCCCGTTCCCGGCTCACCGATAAGCAGCACGTGCCTTCTTTGCTGCGCTGCCTTCTTGATGATCTCAACCGCGTCTTCCTGGCCGATGACTTGGTTGAGAATCGTGTCCGATACCTTGATGTCAGCCGTCGACGTGTACGAGAGTTTCTTTGCCATCCCCATGGAAATTACGTGCGCGAGGATTTATAAACCTTATGCATAGAAGAAAACGAAAAGAGGATGCATGGGATTCTTCCAACCGCGCGAATGGAGATTGTTGTGGCCGTTCTACCTCTTTGACTTCGTCACGGGCGCGTTCACGATGACGGTCGCGTTCTTCGTCATCTTTTACCAAGGACGAGGACTCACGTTCGCGCAAATCTCATTTCTCTGGATCATCATGGGTCTTGCGCGGGCACTCTGCGAAATCCCGACGGGCGTCATCGCAGACGTGTTCGGCAGGAAGTTTTCGTGCTTGCTCGGCTTCATCACGACCAACATCCTCTGGATCCTCATCCCGTTCACGAGAAACTACACTGAACTCCTTATCGTCGTGACGCTCATCGGCGCGTTCCGAACCTTAAGCTCGGGTGCGTGGGAAGCCTGGATCTACGACTGGCTCAAATACAACAAGCAAAAACAGCTTGTCCTGCCCAGTCTCGCAAAACAGCAATTCTTCACGAGCACCGGCATGATCATCGGTCCGCTGTTCGGCGCAATCGTCGTTCACCGCATCGGCATCGACTGGGTTTGGATCATCGAAGGCGCAGGCTTCTTGATCGCGTCGCTCATCCTCATCTTCTTCGCGCGAGAACACTTCGTGCGTATCTCCAGTACCGTAAGCGAACATTGGATCGCCTTCGTGAAAACCGCCAAAGAAGGATTCGCGTACGGATTCAGGCACGCAGCCGTGCGCGCGATGTTCTTCGCCAGCGTCAGCTTGGTGGGCTGGGGTTCGCTCGATGATTTGCTCCAACAACCCTACCTCACAGGACTTTCCATGCCCGTACCAGCGCTTGGTATCGTGTGGTCGATCCTTGCCGTGCTCGCCGCGTGCTCGGCGTTTCTCACGTCACGGCTTGCGGAACGATTCAGCGAAAGAACCTTGTTCCTGGCCATCACCGCGCTCTTGGCGCCATTGCTCGGCGCGCTCGCGTTCATCCACGCGCCGCACTATGCGATCGGGGCGTTGGTGTTGCTCGTCGCCTATTCCCTGTTCAACATCCTCCGCCCCCTGATGTTCTCGCACTTCAACCACTTGCTGCCCTCACGCATCCGCGCGACCGTGCTTTCCACGCAAAGCATGCTGATGAGCGCCACTGATGCCTTCATCCTCCTCATGGCAGGATTCATAGCAGACGCGCTCGGAACCGCGAGCATCGCGTTCGGCGCATTGTTCATGATTCCGGCGTTCTACTTCTTTTTGCAAGTGAAAGAACAGAAGAAAAGTAAAGTGCTACCGTCGTAAAGTCCTCTCCCCCATCTTGGTCGACTTCTCGAATTTCCCGTTCTTGATGCCGAAACACGGCTCCGCGAACTCGCAATACTTGCACCACTTCCGGTCATCCGTCTTGGGATAATCAACAATGTCTTCGGAAGCCGTCCCCTGGTGCACGAGTTCAATCTCGCGCTTCGCCATCTCGATCAGGTCATGGTCGACGTTGATGAACTGCGGCTTGTCCTTCAAAAAGAAGATGCCCACTTGCTTCGGAGGAACACCGTGCGTTTCGTGATACAACAGCGAGTAAATCGCCAATTGTAATCGATATTCAGGAGTTATCACCGGCTCTTTCGACGTCTTGTAGTCCATGATCCTGACACCATCAGTCGCGTGCTCGATCGCGTCGATGAATCCGCGCACGGAATGCGCTTTCGAGACGTACTGTTTTTCGCGGATGGGCGTCAACGCCTTGAACGCAGTCTCGAAATCAGGGTCTGGATGCGTGATGACCCGTTCCGTGAAGTGATGCAACCAGTTGAACAGCATCACGAGCGTCTCTTCCAGGTAAAACGCGATCTCGCTCTCACCCAACTCCAGTTTCTCGAACTCAGTCTTTGCCGCGCCCCAGTATTGCAACAGCAGTTTCGGAATGACCTTCTGCAGTTTCTCCTTGCAGTTCTCCTTCGTGATGCCCTTCAGGTCGATATTGTAGAAATGCTCCAGCACCGAGTGCGCGACATTGCCGCGCACGGTGTGAATCGAGGGCAGCAACTGAAACCCCTTGAGATAGACATAATAGTACTTGCGGTTGCACTGCTTGAACAGATTAATGCTCGAAGGACTCTGCACCCGCTTTGGCATAACGAGAAGACTTTGCGCCTCCTTTATATGGATTTAGGTGGGATGTCCAGTGGCAACTCTCTTTTTAAACAAAGCACAGATTTTTCCGGAAATCTTCCGGAAAATCCGGAAACTTTCCGGAAAAAAGAGAACAACGCATTTGAATCCGGTTTCTCTCAAAGTGAGCATGAACGAAACCCTGCTGATGAAGCTTGCCTTGACGTGCATCGTCATCGGCCTGCCTGCCTTCTATGCATTGACGCAGTTCGTGCCGTTGGAAACCCCGCCGGAAACCGTCACCGGCGTCGTCACCGCGATCAACACGACAACCATCACCATCTCCCAGCTCGTTGCGCTCCCAACTCCTCTGGACGTTGCGTTAGGGACTGAAGTGTCGGTGCAAACACGCAATCATCAAGTCACCAAGCTCAAGGTGGACTGATGCTCCTCGCGGGCATCCTCGCGGGCGTCATCACGGGCATCACGCCGGGCCTGCACGCGAACCTGGCGGCCACGATCGTCGTCTCCTTAGGGCTTCCCGGGCTGCCGCTGTTCCTGTTGGGCATGGCCATCACGCACACGTTCCTCGACATCCTGCCAACCACGTACTTGAGCGTGCCGTCCGCCGACCGAGTCATGCTCGCGAGCCAGCACCTGGTGCACGCCGGGAGAGGCCACGAAGCGGTCAAATTGGCGACGCTCGGCTCGCTGCTCTGCCTGCTCATCGGCATCGCGTTGACGCCGCTCTTTATTTACGCATTCCCAAAAATAAGCCGATTACTCGGGCCGTGGCTCGGCTGGATTCTCCTGGCCA
>JACQNB010000019.1 GCA_016203265.1 Candidatus Woesearchaeota archaeon
AAATACAAAAGCATATAATAAGATTTACCAATGCAGGGAGCAGGATTCGAACCTGCGAAAGCCTAGGCTACGCGGTCCTAAGCCGCGCCCGTTTGACCACTTCGGTATCCCTGCGTTAATAAGGTTTCAATGCAGGACTCTATTATATTGCTATCGTTACTTTTCTTCATGGCTTGCGTTATCTTCGAACGCCTCAAAGCGTATCGGGGAGCCCAACAAGGGGTTGAGGGGGAGCAGTTCAGGCGCTCAAGACGCCTTCCTTTTCATTTCCTTCACGATCCCTTCACAACGTCAGGACCTGAAGTCCATACTATCCTCGAGTAACAGCATAATAATACCATCATAAAAGCAGTTTATACGGTCTATTGCCAAAGAAGGAGACTTTTATGGATTTCGGCTTGCGAAAATCTTATAAACCATCAACGGGTTTCTGACCCAGCATCGTTGTACTTAGCTTTCGCAACGGTGCGCAAACTAGCGGAACCTATATTTTTGAAAGTATAGGTTCCCTCCACACAAGGTTTAAATACGCTCAACGGGCGAAACGCTCAAGGCGATTTAATACCATTCGCAAAAACACGGAGGTGTTTGAATGAAAGCAATAAATACAAAGAAGATCGTGGCATTGACCACTGGCTTGGCCATGGTCGGCGCAACGATTTTCGGCGCAGCTGCACAAGACCTGTCGCAGTATCCGTCGCCGCTGTTCATCAAGGACGGCGTATTCGACGGCTCGATTGTGGTCGGTGAGCTCGCGAAGACATCTGACGTTGTTGGTTCGATCGAACTGGCAGCAGGACTCCAGGCAGCCGCAGTCAAGAAGACTGCTGTGAGCGTTGGCGTCGGCTCCTCGACGATTGACAAGGGTGTCAAGATCGACAAGACCGGCACCCACGTAGGACCGAACAGATTCATCCAGTTCGTGCAGGACACGGCATTGGACGAATCTGACCTGCCGAACTTGCTTGCGGACGGACTTCTCGATGAAGACGAAGGCGAGACCAAGAACAAGGTCGACTATGACCAAGAATTGACGTTGATCAGCAACTCGGGACAGCTCATCTTCACGCAAGATGACGACGACGCCCCGACTGCCGGCTGGTATCTGCACTTCGCGGACAACGCCAACATGTACAACTTCACGTTGGACTTCGACGAAAATGTCGACTATGACAACACGTCATCGACGACCATCGACGCGGACTTCAACACGGCGAAATTGTCTATCCTCGGCAAGGAATACACCATCACCGACGTGAACCCGGTCAGCTCGGCGAACACGAACATCGACAAGATCACGATGCTCGCGGGCGACACGACGCGCTGGTTGACGCAGGACGAGCCTCTCACGCGAGAGATTTCCGGCGGCAAGCACACCTTCGTCCTTGTTGACGTCAACGAAAACGAAGACAAGTGCGGCATCAGCGTTGACGGCACGATCCAATGGGTCGATGTCGGCAGCACCAAGACCGTTACTGGCATCCAGATCGGCGTCACGGACGCGATCACGGTGCACAGCGCGGGCAAGGACACTGACGTGTGTGAAGTCAACTTGGGAGCGACCGAACTCGAGCTCAAGGACGGCAACAACGTCAAGCTGAACGGCGTGGAAATCGACGGCTCGACCGTTGACATCGTCAACGCGGACGGCAACAGCCTCCGAACGCTTGGCTTTGTCTTCGAACCGGACGACGATGTCTACCTCGATGGTAAGACCACGACGCACTACACCGAACCTATCTTCGATGCGTTCACGTTCTGGTTCGATGGCATGAACTCGGACAAGTCTGAAGTCATCGACTTCCAGGCATCGGGTAGCTCGGCGACCTTGAAGTACATGAACAGTGACAACAAGGAAGTCAAGATTCAGTGGAAGCTGAACGACACCGACAACACGTTGGTGTTGGGTACGGGCGCAGCCATTGATGACCGACTCTACTTGGAGAACCAGTTCTGTGACTTCGTGACGGCGATCACCGAATGTGAGGGCGGCCAGTTCCTGGTCATCACCGCAGGCGGAGAAGCGCACGTCGTCGAAATCATCGATTTCGACACGTCGGACAGCAAGATCACGTTGAAGGACGTGACCTACGGCTCGACCACGGAAGACGACTTTACGTTTGCCGCAGGTGTCCCGGCCTTTGGTTCGCAAACCATCGACTTGGGCGCAGGCGCAGGCGCAGTTGTCTTGACGGTGCAGAGCGACGTAAACGAAACGTCGGGTACCGTTGGTCGAATCTTCTTCAACTCGACGACCGGAAACGGAGACTTCGCTGAAACCAGCCTGAACGACGGCGGCGGCGCTCCGAGCAACCAGGGAGGAATCCTCCTCCACCGGTTCAGGACGAACGGTGTTGATGAACAGTACGCAAACGGTATGGGCGGAAACGCAACCATCCAAGCGTTCAACTTCACGGAAGAAGCCGAAGACAACTACGGCGGTAACTCCCTGAGGTTCAACCTGACGTACGACACCACGGACGAGGATATAAACATCCTTGCACCGGCAGCAAACGCATTTGCGGCAAGCGCGGTCGACGCATCCGACACGGATGACGACCATGAGTACTACGTCACGAACTGGTCGACTGAAGTCTACTTCGACTCCGAAGACAACGACTTCGCGAAGATCACGTACTACGACACGTACCGCTTTGGTCAGATTTTCATCGGCGAAGCCGAAGCGAAGATCACGTCCTCGGGCGGAAGCGTCGAGAGCGTCGAAGTGCAGCAGATCCCTGTCGGCAGCGCAAAGCTGGACAAGGACATCACTGACTGGGCGGCCCAGAACTTGGTCGTCGTCGGTGGTCCGTGCGCAAACACGGTTGCGGCAGCCTTGATGGGCAATCCGGCGGACTGTACGTCGGGCTTCAAGGATGGCGAAGGTATCATCAAGCTGTACAAGGCGGACACCGGAAAGGTGGCTCTCTTGGCGGCAGGATACAGCGCCCTCGACACGCGACGTGTCACGCGCGTCCTTGCGAACTACAAGGACTACGCGGCCAACCTGAAGGGTACCGAAGTCAAAGTGACCGGCACGACCTTGACTGATGTCACGGTCAGCTCAGTCGCGTAAGACGAACAACTTTTTCTTTTCTTTTTTTTGTTTTTCTTCATTCTTTTCAATCTGATGGGACTTGCTTCAGCTTTTTGAGGAGGGAGATGAAATGGGTTGTGCGGGAATTGCCCTGGCATGACATCGCGTCCCCGACTCTTGCCGTCCCAAGCAAAAAAATTGGCGAGCTTGGTTGAGGCACCTCCTGAGAAGCAACGACCACAAGCATTCAGTTCATTATTAACACAAGGACAACAAACCATTTAAACACCAAGCGCGCAAAGCATTGTCGGGGATGGCAGACGCAGTCACGAGTCAGAAGGAGGTCTCGCTCACGTACGAGAAGCTCTACGAGCTTCTGCGGCGCGAAAAGAGCCGTGAAGAGCTGCAGCAGCTCGATCCCATCTTCTTCACGCACGCTGTCTCGTATTTGACCGAAAAGGACCGGACGTACCACGACGCCTTGACGAAGACGGACGTCTTCAGCATGAACGAAAGGCAACGGCTCCAAACAGAACTCCATAACATTCACCGCTTGGTCAAGGAACTGTACGAACGGCGGGAAAAGAAAATCATTGACATGGCGCTCAACCGGAGCCGGACGAGCGCGAACATCATCGACACGACCAACCTGCTGTCGGAAGAGCGCGCGTTGTTCGATCAACTGGTCGCGACCATGGACCTGTTCCGTTCCGGAGTGCTTCAAAACTTATTGCAATTGAGAGCTCCACAACTGTCGCACTTGTCATTCACGACGTCCTTCAAGCCGCAGATGACGGAAACGCCGTTGCAATCGTTCACCGCACCAAATGTTCCACCGTCGACAACCGTGCAATTCCCGACTACGACTTCCGCAACACCAGCACATCCACCCATTTCTGCCGCAATCCTGCCAATGTCTGCTCCGAGCACGGCACCCAACAAGTTCGCCCCCGATTCGCCTGGAAAGGTGTCGACGGTCAGCGTGACACCACAAAGCTCGCCAATTCCAAGCGCAGGAGCAACGACAAATGCCGTTCCATTCGGCATGAAGAACGTCAGATTCCTGCAATCAGTCCCGCAAGTGGTGGACTCGGACATGCTACCCCACGGTCCGTTCGACCCGAATGATGTCGCGCACATCCCGAAAGAGATCGCCGACATTTGGATCGAACAGGGAGCTTGCGTGGAACAGTCATAACTTCCGTATCCCGAACCTTTAAATACTAAGATGCACATCATAAGACCATGAAAAACGTGCTCGCGCAAGGGCTTGAAAAGTATGTCGGCGAATGGGTGGTCATCTGCAAGGACCATGTTATTGCGCATAATCGGGATTTAAGGAAAATCAAAAAGGACATTGATGAGTGCAAGAGCCGTCCGCTCATCACGAAAATCCCGAAGTCCGAGACGTTGATATTCTGATGACGATCATTTTCAAATACGTGCATATCCCCCGTGAGGACAAGACCCTTCGCCATGCGCCGTTCATAAAAATTCTCGCCGAGGACGCGGCAGGAAAAAAGATCGAGCTATTGGCGCTCGTTGATTCTGGCGCGGACAGCATCGTCATCCCAAGGGATTTGGCCGAGGTATTAGGGCTGAAACTTGGCGAAGAGCAGGAAACGGCAGGCATCGGCGGCAAGACGAAAGTCAGAAGGACGCGATTCATGTTCACGGTCCGTTCGGAACGGGAATCATACCGCATCGTCGCGCCCGCGCTTGTGCTCATGGATGATGGCATGGACGTGCCACTGATTCTCGGCAGGAACGGGTTCTTCGAAGCGTTCGACATCACGTTCCGTCAGACGGAAGAGAAACTGTTCCTCAAGAAGCGATGACGGGTGCGTGGAACAGCTGCCTTAAAGGTCAAAAGAACGCATTTCTTTGACGGTTCCGACGGAGCCGTCCGGTTGCCGCAATGAGTGTTGCACGAGTTTCTTCGGCGTTCCGTCATCCTCGATGTCGATGCGCACAAACGTGCCGTAGTCGAACGCGCGCATCGTTTCCAGCGTCTGCGGATGCAACAACGCAAAACGTCCAAGGTTGCCTGGGTTCACGACGCGCGTATTATTGCCGTTCTAGTGCTGATACCCGCTGAGTCCTCTCACGCCGTGCGGATTCGCGCCCAGCGGGCCCGCTTCGTGGATGTGTCCTGAGACAACAAGTTTTGCGAGGCCGCGTTCAATGATGTATTTCGTCGTGGCGGGAGTACCGACGTTTTCACCGTTGAACATATCATCGCACAGGCCCGCGGGCGGGTTGTGGACTAACGCGATCGCCGGCTGTTCGCGTTGCAAATCGTCATACAGTTGTCGATGGTCGAACGGGATGATTTCCCCAAGGCGAACGAGCAGATCGATGTGCGCCGGTCCGGCATCTGCGCCGCCGTATCCAAATACTTTTGCCTCGCCGATGCGTGACGTCTTGCGGTGGAGCTCAGTTTCGAAGATGCCCTCAAGAGAAGGATCATAGTTGCCCGGCACAACAGAGAACGGAACGCTTGTGCTCGTGAGGATGCGCTTCAGTTCAGCGAGCAGTTTGCCGTTTGTCGCTCGTTTTGCCGCGATAAAAGCAGACACGTCGCGCGACTGCACCAATGCCTGCAATTGTGCAGGCATGTACGGTCGCAAGCTGAAGTCGCCGTTGAACAGGATATGGTCTGCCCCTTGCGTTGCGACGTAGCGCGCAAATCCTTGCAACGCTTCGACATCGTCATGGACATCGCCGCAGGCGTAGATGCGTTTCATGACTATATAGATACTACAACACCTATATTAAACTAGCTATTACCGTCGTGACTTCAATCCTACCATAACCTTTATAAACCACTCCCTCGGTGCTTGCAGCATGGTCGTCATTCCCAAAGTCAGGAACACGTTCTGCCCGAAGTGCAAGAAGCACACCGAACACAAGGTCGAGCAGGCGAAAGCCAGGACCATGGGAACGGCGCACCCGCAGTCATGGGGAAAACGCGCGCAGACGCGCCACACGGCCGGCTATGGCAACCACGGCCGTTATTCGCGTCCTCCGGTCGGTCGTTGGAGACTCGCCGGCAGAAAGACGTCCAAGAAAGTCGACCTCAGATTCACGTGCAAGACATGTAACAAGACGCATCTTTGCGGCACCGGTTGGCGAGCCAAGAAAGTGGAGTTCAAATGAAAGGCCTCAAGCAGACCAACAGCAAGTTCATCAAGGTCCGATGCCCGAAGTGCAAGAACGAACAGATCATCTTCGGCAAGGCCTCCACGAACGTCAAGTGCCTGATCTGCCAGATGGTGCTCGCCAAGCCCACCTCAGGCAAAAGCAAGGTCAAGGCGCGGGTTTTAGAAGTGCTTGAGTAATTCTTTTTTTGCGAGTTCTTGGACAGTCGTAGAAGGTAGGGTTTATCAAACTGTATTCTTTAGAATACAAAAGAATAAATGCGAGAGATAAGGCCAATATATATGGATAGAAAAGAAAAACATGTTGTCAGAAAAGCGCTTGAAGAAATAACGCAGTTAAGCGAACAAGCTGATGAGCAAAGTAAAAAAGCCTGTGAACTCATCCACCAAGATTTCTTTTCATATGTTCGTCAGTATTTCACTAACCTTGTTATGGTTCCCATAAGAAAAAAGGATATTTCTGTACGCCGCCACGAAAATCGATTTGAAATTAGCTTATCAGCACAGTATTATGGTAGTGTTCATGCCTCGGTAAACGCGCTTGTTGAACGATACGAAAAGAAAGTGCCCAGAACCGTAATT
Organism: Candidatus Woesearchaeota archaeon; assembly: GCA_016203265.1. GTDB lineage: Archaea > Nanobdellota > Nanobdellia > Woesearchaeales > ARS49 > DSQK01. The sequence continues at coordinate 6,781 of JACQNB010000019.1, forward strand.
CAAACTAGCCATATACCAACACCGGACGATAATTTTGCTAACTCAGGTCTGTATCGATAAGATTCGCCTTCTTATCCAGGTGTCGTCGCCTATTCAAACCAAGAGTTGTAAGAATAGTGAAATCAAGCCATTACCGCAACGACTTCCGCGTGATTGAGTGTTTCGCCATTTTTTGAGAATTCGGGATGTTCACGAAGGCACTCCACATAAAGTTGGATGGCTTCCTTGATGTTTCGCAATGCCTCGGCGCGGTTCTTGCCTTGCGAAATGCAGCCAGGCAGTTCTGCACATTCAGCAACGATGTAGCCGTCTTGTCCAGGCGTCAATATTGCAGTGTACTTCTTCATGCACAACACCTCTGTTTTTGACAATATAAATGTTTCTTCATAACAACCTCAGGAAGTCTTCCACGCTCAATCCGGCGCGCTTGATGAGGCTCAAAAGAGTTCCTCGGTCAAGTTCGCGGTGTTGTGGCACCGAGAGCCCGAGCCGGCCGGTACAGAACATGACGACGTGACTTCCTCTCTGGCGTATGATGACATAACCTACTCTGCCGAACGCCTTCATCGCCTCGAACCCCGAAATCCTCGGCACTTTCATCAAACAATAGCTGATTCTGCTTTTTAGGTGCGTTGCGGTAAAAAATCCGGAAACTTTCCGGCAGCGCCGGAAGAACCACGGACTGCTTTAAGAAGACGCCGGAAGCTTGCCGGAAACAGAAGAGCGCTGTTTAAAAATAACTCCCGCACGCTGAAGTCCTTTTCCCGACGTTAACCTTTTAAACCCCCTTCAGCCCCGTTCTCGTATGTTGATGAAGAAGGAAGGCTTTCCGCCGGACGAGGAGCTCGTGCTGTGCACGGTCACGAATGTCCAACCCCATAGCGTGTTCTGCAAGCTGGACGAATACGACAAGTCGGGCATGATTCACATTTCTGAAATCGCTCCAGGAAGAATCAAGAACATCAGGGAATTCGTTGCCGAAGGCAAGAAGATAGTGTGCAAAGTGTTGCAGGTCAACATGGAACGCGGTCACATCGACCTTTCATTAAGACGAGTGAGCGAAGGGCTCAAACGCACGAAGCTCAACGAGCTCAAGCAGGAGCAATTGGCTGAGAAAATTGTCGAGCACGTCGCGAAAGCAAAGAAAATGGACCCGAAAGCGCTCTACATCAAGATCAGACCGCCCATTTTCGAGAAGTACGGCGCATTGTTCCCTGCGTTTGAAGCGGCTTCGCGAGGCGAAGTCGACCTCGCGACCTTAGGCCTTGATCCAGTCATAGCAAAGGATTTGATGGACTCAATCAAGTCCAGAATCAAGCCACCCGAAGTCGAAATCATCGGCGATTTCACTATCACAAGCACGGCCCCTGATGGCATCGAAACAATCAAGGCAGCCTTGAGCGAAGCGTTGAAGGTCAAAGGCGACGTGAGCGTGCGCTACAAGGGCGCGGGAACGTATCATCTCGTTGTCAAGAGCGAAGACTTCAAGACTGCGGAAAAGATGCTCAAGGAAGCCGTGGACGGCACGCTTGCGTACGCGGAAACGCATAAGGCAATCGCGGAATTCAAGCGTCAAGAATGATTTAAATACCAATTCAACTCTTATTTTCGTATGAAGCGCATCCTGTACTGCAAAAAGGACGATTTGTTCACGCTCAAAGAAACGTGCCCGACGTGCGGTGAAACCACCATCACGACGCAGCCGCCCAAATACTCGGTGGATGACAAGTACGCATCCTACCGCAGAGAAGCGAAAAGGCCCGCGAGAAAGGAGGCGGGTTTGTTATGAGCTGGATGTACGTAAAAACAGGCTCAGTGCAGCTCAAGAACCCCGTGCTCATTGAAGGTCTTCCCGGTATTGGCAATGTCGGCAAAGTAACCGCTGATTTCATCATCGACCAACTCAAAGCAAAGAAAATCTGCGAATTCCACGGCCATTCCATTCCCCACAGCGTGTTCGTGACGGAAAAGCATCTCGTCGAATTGCCGAGGATCGAGCTGTACGCGGTCAAGAACAAGCAGAGAGACATCCTTATTTTAGCCGGCGACGTCCAACCGTTATCCGAGGAAGCGTGCTTTGAGTTCTGCGAACTCGTTTTGCACGTCTGCAAGGATCTTGGCTGCAGGGACATCATCGCGTTGGGCGGCATCGGACTCAAACAAGTGCCGAAGACGCCGAAAGTGTACTGCACCGGCACGGACAAGACTGTTGTCCAGGCCTTCACGAAAGCCACCGGCGTCTCGAACAAGCTCTACGGAGTCGTCGGCCCGATTATCGGCGTCTCCGGCGTCATCGTCGGATTGGCAGGCAGGGAAAAGATGGCAAACATCGCGCTCTTGGCCGAAACGTTCGGCCATCCCATGTATCTTGGCATCAAGGGCGCGAAAGAACTCCTCAAAGTCCTCAACGACTATCTCAAGCTCAAGCTGAACCTGAAGCAGTTGGACGACGACATCGCGGAGCTCGAGGAGGAAATGCTCACTCGCGGCCAGGACATCCTGCCGAAGTTCAAGAAACAGAAAGGCGAGACGAGTTATATTGGGTGAACGCATGAAAGAATCAATGCACTGGCTGGTCATCGGCATTCCTGTAATCGGAGTAAGCATCGCCGGATTGTTGCTGCTCGGTCCGTGGCTGAACGCCGTCATCAACGGCATCCTGTTCGGTGTCGGGATCACGCTGCTCATCCGCGGCATCGCGTTGGCAAAGCACGCGCGAAAGAGCGTGCGCTTGCCGTTCGCGGCCATCGTCTATCTGCTCATCCTGCCTGTCGTGCAGATGATCTGGCTGCATATGATATACCAAATCATCATTCAGCTCATCGCCATCATCGCCATCTTCGTGCTCGCGTTCCATGTCTGGCGGCAATTGTCTGCCGGCGCAGAACGGAGAGACGACGACGTCAAGCGCAACGGTTTTGAGGTCTGGAAGTAGGTCAGCTCTGGTGAAAGTCACCATCCGGAGCGCGAGTATCTGGACCAGAGAGTCCAACAGGAGAACGCTTGCGTCGAATATTGCGTTGCGCAAGCGTTACGAGCGCGAGACTTTCACCAGAGCCAAGTCGGTCAGCAGATTTTTATAGCGTTGATTTCCCGTTTCCGCATGCTGAAACTCGACCTGTCCCCGTATGGAACCAGTGACCCCATCAGCTATGCGTTCAACGATGACCGGTTCATCCGTGGCGTTCGCGAGCAGTACGCGTTCCGTTGGAGTCCCGTCCATGTGGAGCTCGTGCTGCTCGGTTCGGTGCCTGTCTCGGGCACGCTCGAAGGTTTCACCGAACAACTTAGGCAGGACTTCTTTCCCGTCATCGGTGAAGAACAGCGGCTGTATACGGTCAACCGGAAGATTCTCGAAGTGGGGACGTTAGGCAGGATGAGGTTTTTCTAGTCCTTTGTCTGCACGTGCAGCCAGCCCATCAGCCAGCATACGCCAAGGAAGCTTTCGACCAGCGCAATCCATCCGACGATGGCGATGAGCCAGTTGGCCCAGCCCGCCGAATACTGCGGCGCCCAGGGCCCGAGCCACCAGAACGCAAGCGCGAACCGC
>JACQNB010000015.1 GCA_016203265.1 Candidatus Woesearchaeota archaeon
CAAGCTCGTCCAGGGCGACATCAACGCCTTGAGCGAGAAGGAAGAAGAGATCATCCGCGCGGCAAAGGAATTCGAGCGCGACAAGAAGAGATTGGCGAAAGAAGAGGATCATATCATTGACAGAATCAAAGAGTTGGAGCACGTCGCGCACCAGCACGGCAAGGTGGAGGCTCAATTCAAGACGCGCGAGGACGCCCTGAAGCAGTACGAAGACACGCTCGCAAAGAAGGAACAATTGATTCAAAAGACACTCAAGAAGGCGGAAGACATCAAGAAACAGGCTGACGCAATGAAGGCAAAGGCCGCGAAAGTGAAGGAAGTCAAGGTTGACTTGAAACGCTTGGAAGCGTTACGCAACGAACTTGAATGGACGCTCGAGAAAGATTCTCGCCGAGTTGTCGGCATGACAGGCAAGATTCATGTCAAGGAAGAACGGTTGTCGCAATTGAGGAAGACGCAGGTCGTTCGGATGCCGAAGCCCGAAAAGATGCCGATTCCCCACCGCTTGACGCCAGCCCAGCCGAGAAAGCAGTCAATGGAAGCTCCTGAACACGTTGAAGAGACGGAAGAGCACTTTTACGAGCCTCCGGCACGAACTCCCAATCACACCGAACCCGGCATCGCTGCTGCCCGACCTGCAGAAATTCCGCACTTGCTCAACCAAGCGCATGACGCGTTGGCAAGCCACGAATTGAACACGGCAAAAGTCATTGTGAGCAAACTGCAACACATCCACGCGTCGTTGAGGGATGGGGAAGCAAAGAGAACCTTAGGATATGAGATTCTGGATTTGAAGACGAGCCTTAAGTTGGCTGCGATTTCTTAACAATCATTCCTTCCACCTTCACTTCCGGAACGAACTGATTCACCACAATCATATTCGCTTTCGTATGTTCCGAAATAAGAGAAGTCCGATACTGTCCGCCGCGCAAACCAACCAGAGGAACCAATTGGTCTGCCAAATGCACGTCGACGGGCGCGCCAAAGTCAATCAAATCCAGCAATTCCAAGGCTGCCTTCTTGCCGACGGCTTCTGCCGCAATACTTTTCTCACCCAGCGCACTCACGCCAAGTCGTATCGGCCGTGAAATCTCCAATTCGTCCGGCGTCAACGAATAAAGAGCCCAGAGCGTGATGCCGGAACCTGGAGAAACTGACTTGACCAGTTCGGAACGGATATGCACATCGCCGCGTTTGGATAACACGTTTTGCGCAGCGTGCGCCTGCCGTTCAGCCACGCCTTCCAAGTCCTGCGACGCATGAGACAATCCATTTATCAACACCGGATGTCCCAAGTGCACGTTCTCCAGCGCAGGCACACTCACACGGAGCGCATCAAGAAACTGCTCGAACGTCTCGTAATCGTCACGGTACACTTTCGGCTTCACGACCACCTCCACAAGCCCTCCACCCACGGGAAAGTAGCCGCGCTTCAGCACGCGCACCGTAACGCTCTCGCACCACATCCTGATATGCGGCACGAAGACTTCAGTGAAATAGTCAATCGAAGGAGAAAACGGCACATCAGTCCCGCCAGCAATCAAGAAGCGCGTCTGGCGCAACCCGAACAGTGCGGGAATGATGGCAGCCTGCAGCACGAGAGAAATGCTCCCGGCCGTCCCGACATCTAACTCAACATTCCCTCCTTTCAGCAGTTTCGGATAGAACGTCAGCGTCGAAGAACCCAGTTCAGCGCCCTCGACCACCGCAGAACAGAGCTTCTGCACGGCCTTGATGGCGGTCAGGTGCTGCGCCTTCAGGCCGGGATTGTCGCGACTTGCGCGAATGTTTTCAATGCGAAACGGCAAGCCAGAAACCGCGGACAGCTCGAGAGCCGTCCGCAGCATCTGGCCTCCGCCCCGCCCATCCAAGACGATCATACAAGGACAAAATAGGCACTGCTATTAATGGATTACGAGAAATAAAAAAAAGAAAAAGGTTTAGACGGTCGCCAAGTCCTGGTCCAACGAATCCAATTCGCTGGAATCAAGGTCTTCGTTCAGACTGTCGACTTCTGCAATGTCCTGCTCAAAGCCCGACACTTGCGACTCAGTTGACTGAGTTGCCGCAGGGGCAGCCTTCTGCCCGCAGCCCGCAAGCGCGACGAGCGCGATGAGGACACTGACGATGAGCCATTTCATTGTTGATGCTCCAGTGGTGCAGCTTTATAAAGCTTACACCGTCACGCCGACATCGGCGCTGACATCAGCGGTGACACTGGTGTCGGTGCTGGTGCTCGTCGTGTCGGTCGAGGTGGAGACATCGGTGCTCACATCGACGTCCGTGCTCACGTCCGTGCTGTCGACTTCGACATCGGCAGACGTGCTGACGTCGGCAGCCGCGGTGACATCAGACTCGTCGTCTGCATCATCGGCTTCGTCCGCATCGTCAGACTCTTCATCCTCTTCAGCGGCCTCAACCGAGGCTTCGACTTCCGCTTCCTCGAGCGCGCCTGCCTTGGTCGTGCTTCGGATGCTCTTGACAATTTCCTTCAGCAAGCGGTGCGCTTCCTTCAGGTCTGCCTGGGCCAAGACGAGCGCGTCGTGGCCTGCCTTGACGTCGCCTGCGTCATACGCCGCCTTTGCCGCTTCCCAGTTGGTTTCGGCTGATGCGAGCTTTGCGTCGAATTCCGCCTGCAGCGCGAGAGCCGCGCTCACGTCATAGCCCTTGTCCTTGAGGTGCGCGAGGATTTTGTCCAGCTTGTCGTCCAAGTGGTCCATGCGCTCCACGATCAGGCCGACGCGCTTCGTGACGACGTGGCCTGCGCCCTTCTTCAGCACTTCACGTGCTTCCTTCCAGGCTGCCTTGACTTCGTCACGGGCCGCCTTGATCTCTTCCGGCGTCGCGGTTTCGGCATCCAGCGCTTCGACCGTTGCCTGCGCTTCGACGACTGCCGTGATGGCCGCGTCGATCTCGGCGAGCTTCGCGTCCTTGCCGTCAATGTCGGATGCCTCGACGCGGTCCTTGAGCTTGTTGAGCAAGTCCAAGATCTTCTCGGAGGCCGCAAGCAGGAATTCCTGCTTGTCCGCCTTCGTCACGTCACGGCTGCGCAGCTTGTCGCGCGCTTCCGCAAAGTCATGGCGCGCTTTCAGCGCGTCCTTGCGAGCGTCCATTGCTCGCTTTTCGGCTGCAACGACTTTTTCGCGCGCTGCCTTCAAACGATCCTTGGCAGTCATACGGTCGGTCGTTGACTCAATGGTCGTTTCAGATTCGACTTCAGTCTCTGATTCGACTTCGGTTTCGGACTCAACCGAGTCTTCGGTGCCTTCGTCCGCAAAGACGGCGGGAACGACGCTCACCAAGAACAGGGAGAGCACGAACATCGTGGTCCATTTCTTGAAATCCATGTTGGTTTCCTCCGGGCCAAAGCCCTCGAATGTGATGGCAAGTTCAGTTGCCTGTATCCCTTTACGCAGAAGTACTTTATAAACACACTTTCCAGGAAGCTTTCCAGAACCCTTTACGAGGCTTTATTGCGCCATTCTACGCAGGAAGGAAACTATTTATACTCTCAATGACCTCGGAGAGGCATGAACCGCGGCATTGCCTTCCTGCTGGTGTTCCTGTTGCAGGCCTCCCTTGTTTCTGCCGCGACCATCCACGGAACCGTCTACAACATCGACCTGAATCCGGTCAAGAACGTCAAGGTCGAGCTCACCAGTCCGAAACAGGTCTTTATCGCCATCAATGGCACCTATGCGTTCAACGTGCCGACGGGCACGTACACGCTCACGGCAAAACTCATCAAGAACGGCACGGTTGAGGCAAGCGCGAGTGAGGTCATCACGACCGTGAACGACAACGAGTACGTGCTTGACCTCATCCTCTTCCCCGAACTGGACGACCAGAGCGATATCCTGTCCGAATCAGAACAGATTGACATCGATGAGGTGACGGACGAAAACGGCTCCACCTGGCTCAAGGTCGGCATCGGCATCCTTGTCGTCCTCGGGCTGCTGTGGTATTTCC
>JACQNB010000010.1 GCA_016203265.1 Candidatus Woesearchaeota archaeon
ATCATCGACGAAATCCACGCGCTCGCGGAAAACAAGCGAGGCGTGCACTTGTCGCTTTCCCTCGAACGACTGCAGCATTTGTCAGGACATCTTTCGCGCGTTGGGCTTTCCGCGACGGTCGCGCCGCTGGAGGACGTCGCGCAGTTCCTCGTCGGCACCGAGCGACCGTGTTCCATCGTCGACGTGCAATTCCTGAAAAGCTTTGATTTCAAGGTCATGTCGCCCGTGCCGAACCTCATCGACGTCACGCACGGTGAAATGCACGTGAAAATGTACGAATTGCTCGATGCATTGATTCAAGAACACAAAACAACGCTCATCTTCACGAACACAAGAGCCGCCACTGAGAGAGTCGTCGACCACCTGAAGCACAAGTTTCCGTCGCGGTATGCCGAGAACATCGGGGCGCACCACGGCAGTCTGTCGAAAGAGATGCGTTTGCGCATCGAGGAACGGCTGCGCAAGGGAGAACTGAAGGTCGTCGTGTGCTCGACCTCGCTCGAGCTCGGCATCGACATTGGCTACATCGACTTGGTCATCTGCCTCGGTTCTCCGAAGAGCGTCGCACGATTCCTGCAACGTGCGGGACGCTCAGGCCACCGACTGCACCAGACCGTCAAAGGAAGGGTCATCGTCATGGACCGCGATGATTTGGTCGAGTGCGCAGTCCTGTTGAAGGCGGCCGTCGAAAAGAAAATCGACCGGTTGCACATTCCGACGAACTGTCTCGATGTCTTGGCGCAACAGATTGACGGCATGGCGCTCGACCATGTGTGGGAAGAGAAAGACCTCCTCGCCATGATTCGGCAAAGCTATTGCTACCGTGACCTGAAACGCGAGGACTTCTCGCAAATCCTTGATTACTTGGCAGGCAAGTTCGTTGATTTGGAAGACCGGCACATCTACGCCAAGATTTGGCGTTCCGAAGGCAAGGTCGGCAAGAAAGGCAAGCTCGGGAGGGTCATCTACATGACCAACATCGGCACGATTCCCGACGAGAGCTTCATCACGGTGAAGGTCGGCGACCAGACCGTCGGAACACTGGACGAAGGATTCCTCGAACGCATGAAGCCCGGCGACGTGTTCGTGCTTGGCGGCGAAACGTATATGTTCAAGTTCTCGCGCGGCATGGTCGCGCAAGTCGTGGCTTCCGTGAACCGGCCGCCAACGGTGCCGTCGTGGGCGTCAGAAATGTTGCCGTTGAGCTTTGACTTGGCGAACGAGATCGGCAAATTCAGACGCTTGATGCTCGAACAGTTCAACGCCAAGGAGACAAAAGAGCACATCCTTGCCACGTTGCATGGGTATTTGGCCGTCGACGAGAACGCCGCAGAGAGCATTTACGCGTACTTCAAGGAACAGTACGACTATTGCGGCAAGATTCCGACGGACAAGCAGATTCTCGTTGAGTACTGCAACGATGGCATCAGCAACAAGATCCTGTTCCATTCGCTTTTTGGCCGACGCGTGAATGATTGTTTGTCGCGCGCGATTTCGTTCGTGATCGCGAAAACACTGCATCAGGACGTCGAAATCGGCATCAATGACAACGGCTTTTATGTCGTGGGAGACCACGCGACTCGCATCCTGACGATGCTGAAGCTCGTGAAAGCAGAAAAGCTTTCGCAATTGCTGAACGCGGCCATCGACGGCAGCGAAGTGTTCAAGCGCAGGTTCAGGCACTGCGCGACGCGTTCCTTGATGATCCTGCGAAACTATATGGGCCATCAGAAGCGCGTCGGACGGCAACAGGTGAGTTCGATGATCCTGATGAGCGCGTTGAAACGCATCGATTTGAACTTCTGCATCCTGAAGGAAGCGCGCAGAGAAGTGCTCGAGGACCTCATGGATATCGAGAACACCAAAAAAGTCATCGAACAAATCGAGAACGGTCGCATGAAACTGGTTGAGCTGGACACGAAGATTCCCTCTCCGTTCGGATTCACGACGGCGCTGCAAGGCCACGTCGACGTCATGAAGATTGAAGACAAACATGAGTTCCTTCGACGCATGCATGCGATGGTGCTGGCCAAGATCGCGGGCACGACTGTTGAGCCCGTGAACGCGCATGCGTTCATCGAGAAATCACGTTCCGAACGCAATGAATTCAAGGAAAACCTGAAGAAAGAAGCGTGGAACCTCAAACGAGTGCCTCGCTTTGTCAAAGCTGAATTGATTCGCATCATCGATGGCGAACGTTCTGACATTGATCCGAAATTCATTGAGGGCATTGCGCAGTACAAGACCGAAATCCAGGCAAACTGGCCTGATGAGTTGAAAACATTTCTCTTTACCGTGCTTGACGACCTGAAGTCAGGCACGTTCTCGTACGAGCAGTTGTGGGATGAACAGGCCATGCAACAACGGCTTGAAGACGACGATTTGCAACGCAAATTGGTCGATCAATTGTCGCTTGCGGCGCGCAAATTACGGCTCGATCCGTTGATTCGCAACGATTTGTACAAGATGATTGAGGGCGAGAAGCAAGGTTTCCGTCACGAGACGCTGGCATGGCTGAAAGTCTTTGCGACGAAGCCCATCCCCAAGGCGTGGGGAGATGACATCGCGAAGTTTCTGATTAAGAAATGGGGAGAGGTCAAGTAGTTAGTCCGTGATGAGAATCATGTCGCCGGTAATCCGGTTATCGGAGCGTATGTTCTGCTCGCATACGGTGCGCACTTCATTGTCAACCACATCTGTACATAACGCGTCATTCTTGGTGTTGATGGCGACCATGCTCAAGCAGTTGTCTTTGGTGTCCTGCGCTTGGATTGACGTGCAGTGCGTTGCGTCATTGGTCTCGGCAGCACGTTCATTGTAGCACGAATCTTTATCTGTTTCGTCAACGCACAGGTCGCGTGCCTCGATCTCAACCACTTCCTGCTCGATCGTGTCCTGTTCTGTTTCGATTGTTGTTGTGTCAGTCTCTCGTTCACCCGTTGCTTGCTCTGTCTCAATTGAGTCTTGTTCATCTGTTGCTTCGCGCACGACGCCTTCCTTCTCCAAGTCCTGCATCGCGTCCTTGAGCGTGGCGCGCATCTCATCGACCGTCATTTCTCCGGTCGCGAGGTCTTTCATCCATGCGTGCGCGTCTTCCTGAGTATATCCTGCCTCTTTCAGCGCATTGACGATGCGCGGATGCCGTTTCGCGAAGCGCCTGACCATCAGGTCGATGAATGCCTCGTCCTCATCCAGATTCGATTCCATGAACGCGTCATCAGCCATCGCGCTCATCTCCATCCGGTCAAGCATATCGTGACGCACCATGGCACGCTGCAGTTTCCTGACCATCTAGCGCTTGAGAACCTTTCCGTCCTTTTTGGTGGACACTTCCACTTCCCCCTCGCCGACCGCGACTTCCGTGTCGTCCTTGTTGACTTTGACCTTGAATCCGGTGCCGCGCACGCTTGCCGTCGTCGTCGCGGTTTCAATCTCATAATCACTGATGCCGGACAGATGCAAGACGCGACTCCAGGTCTGGCCTGACGATTGGAACACGGCCACGTTGGTGTCGGTCGTGCCCTTGATCGTGATTTCCGTGTTTGCGTCCAGACGCAGCACTGCGCTATCGGAGAACACGACCTGCGCCTTCGCATCGGCACCCGTGGCAATCACGTCGCCGACGTACAATGCCGCTCCTGTCGTGTCCTTGCCGTTCACCGTGACCGTTCCGGCAACGTTTTCGAGCGAAGCAACAGATGCATTGTCCTGCCCGGCAGGCGCGCAGCCAACCACCAGCGCGAGCAGGATGAACAGCGCGATTCCCGTTCTCATGCCTTTTCTCAAGGAAAGATGCTATTTAAGCCTTATCTCCGCATGAGAAATTGGTCGTGCACGAACAGCCGCGACCACGCCTCCCGCGCACGCGCGTGGGCGGCAGCATAGACCTCTTCCGAATGCCGTGTGTGCTGCCGTGCCATCAGCCGCGCATAGCCGTGTTCGCACTGCACCTTTTTTTCCAAACGGCTTTTTTCCTTCGCGGAAAGCGATTCGTACCGCGCACTGCTGATGCGCGTGCCGAGCAGGTAAGCCTGCCGTTCAGTCACGGGAATGCCGAGGAAATCAAACAGCGAAGTCATCATCGCGCCTTGATTGCGCAGTTCGTACTCAAAACCATACTGCGCCGCGATCAGTTCCATCAACAGGCGCATCTCCCGGCGGCCGTCCGGCCGGTTCTGCATTGCCGTCATGATTGCGCGCGTCGGCTGGTCAGCGTCAGGTCTCGGCTGCGGCGGCATCATGACTGCCACGATGGGTTCTTGATACGTGTATTTCTGCCGGGCAGGAACGTGCGGTTGATGGCGCGGCGGTTCCTGGGAAAGCAACGCAGCCAGTCCTGCCGTTGCGATGAGCGACCCAGTAAGATAGGAAATAAGATAGTGTCTTTCGCTCATCAATCATCATAAGTGAGCTTTCTTTAAAGAAATCACGACACATTCTGCTGATTGCCGCAACGATAACCTTTATATACTCCTCCGCCCCGGTTCAGGACAGCCAGTAGCATAAAGAGGTGATTACAATGGCAAAAAGTAAATGCACTTGTGGTCCTGCGAACTTCCTCTGGATGGTTATCGCAGTGATCGTGATGGGCGTCGGCCTGTGGTTCTTGGTCGGCGGCATCCGCGCGCAATGGGCTGACGCGGGCACGTGGCAGATGATTCTCGTCTGGTACGCGCTCGGATTCTTGCTCATCGGAATGGGCAAGATGTTCAAGCACAAGTCCTGCGGCAACTGCTCCATGCATAGCATGAAGTAAGGTTTTTCTTTTTTGTTTTCGTTTTTGAGGCCGCGAACCCGCGGTTCAAGCACATGCCCGCGATAACGCTCACCGACAAGAAACGATGCTTCTATCTGCGTGATGGCAAATCATTAAACAGCATTGCGCAGCTTGCTTCCGCGCTCGAAACCATGCCTGACGACGTATTCAACCACCACGTGAACGCGGACAAGAACGATTTTGCGGCCTGGATCGGCGGCGTGTTCTCGGAACCCCTGTTCGCGAAAGCGCTCAAGAAAGTCAAGACGAAACTCCAGACGCTCGAGCTCGTGCAGCGCTACATCGAGAAAGGCCACTTCGTGCACGAAGTCATCATCATCGGCGGTGGCATCGCAGGCATGAGCGCGGCCGTCTACGCGGCCCGCGGAAGGCTGGATTACGTCATCATCTCGCCTGATTTCGGCGGTCAGATGAACGTGTCCGGCGAAATCGAGAACTATCCCGGCATGAGCCACACCAACTTCGCGGAATTCCAGGACAAGTTCAAGGAACAGATGCAGGCAAACGACATCGAGTTCACGGACGAGACCGTCGAGTCCATCAAGAAACTGGCGGACGGGCACTTCCTCATCACGACCGATAGCCACAAGTATGAAGGCGAAAGCGTCATCGTCTGCTCCGGCGCGCGGGCGCGAAGATTGAACGTTCCGGGCGAAACCGAATATGAGAAAAAGGGACTGACGTATTGTCACGTGTGCGACGGTCCCTTGTTCAAAGGCAAGGACGTCGCCATTGTCGGAGGAGGCGACGCGGCATTGGAAGCGGCAGCTGGTATGCTCCGCATCGCCAAGAAATTGTACGTCATCACGCTCAATCCAACGATGAAGGGACATCAGTACTTGATTGAACGCGTTGTCGGCCAATCGCACGTTGAAATCGTGGCCAACGCCAAAACCGTCAAAGTCCTCGGTGAGAAAGCAGTCACCGCGATTGTCGTCAATCAGAACGGCAAAGAAAGAACGCTTCCGGTGCAAGGCATCATCGTCGAAA
>JACQNB010000024.1 GCA_016203265.1 Candidatus Woesearchaeota archaeon
ATCTTGAAGAACCATTGTTCAAGGTCGCGAATCTCGACTTTGGTATTGCAGCGCCAGCAACCGCCATCCACGACTTGCTCGTTCGCCAAAACAGTATTGCAGGAAGGACACCAATTGATGGGTGCCTTTTTACGATACGCGAGTCCCTTCTCAAGGAATTTCAAAAAAAACAGTTGGCTCCATTTGTAATAGTCAGGGTAGCACGTCGCGAATGTCCTACTCCAGTCATAGCTCAAGCCGACGCGTTTCAGACTAGAAGTCAAACTCTCAATGGCCTTTTCCGTGTATTCGCGCGGATGGATTTTGTTCTTAATCGCGGCGTTCTCTGCCGGCAATCCAAAGGCGTCAAAGCCCATCGGATACAGCACGTTGTAGCCACGCATCCTCTTATACCGCGCAATCGTATCCCCAATCGTATAGTTTCGCACGTGCCCCATATGCAATCCGTACGCGGAAGGATAGGGGAACATCTCGAGATTGTAGAATTTGGGCTTCGTGCTCTTGTCATCCGTGGCAAAGATGTGCTTCTCAGCCCACTTTTTCTGCCACTTCGGCACAATCACGCGCTGGTCCATGCGCTCACTTCGTGGAGAATCGCTTAAAAACCTTTCTGGGCTTACGGCTTTGGTGAAAGTCACTTGGAGCTCGAGCCACGACCAGGTGGAACTGGCAATATGCGTTGCCGCGAATGTCAAGCAATGCAACGCGGCGAGAGCGAGACTTTCACCAATGCCTGGGCCTACGCTTTCTTGAACTGGCCAACGGTTTCTATCAGGTCGATGTGGCCCATCAGCATGGCGCGGCAGCAGTACCTATCAAGTCCAAGGTCGTCAAGAATCTTCTTCCGATCCTCGCCTTTCGCAACGCGGGTCTTGAACTCTTCCCACAAGTGTCCGGTGGGTTTTCCGCAGCTCCAGCATCGAATTGGGATTATCATTGTGGCCTCATCGGTAGGACTTTTGTCTCTTCGCGCGAGCCTTGCCGTGGCAGTTGGGCTTGTGCGTTTCCTTTTGCCGGACGTCTGCGACGAGCAGTTGTCGGTCGTAGGAGAGGAATTCTTTGTGCAGTTTCTTGTCGAATTGGGATAATGCCTTTGCGATCGCCAAACGAACCGCTTCGGCTTGGCTGTTTTGGCCGCCGCCGCGGACGTCGATGTCGATGTTGACCTTGCCTGCGACGTCAGGCGCGATAAGCAACGGCTCCCGCATCTTCAGCTGGTGGAACATCGGAGTGATGCTGCTCAACAATGCGCTGTTCACGCGAACGACTCCAGCACCTGCCGTAAGAGACGCACGTGCGACGGCTGTCTTGCGTTTTCCGCTGGTGACGATGTGTTTCATTGTTTCGCTCCGAGATGCTTGCACAGGTCGTTGACCGTGATGTAGTTGAGCGTCGTCAATTTGGTGACGTGCGCTTGGGGAATGGTTTCTGCTTTTGCCGTCTTGAATTCGGGCGGCAAGCCCTTGTAGCACATGACGCGTCGGAATGCTTCTTGGCCGCGCGGCTTGTTCCAGGGCAGCATGCCTCGGATGATGCGGCGCACGAACTTGTCCGCGCTGCGGTGCATGTACGGGCCGTGCCTGATTTGCCCACGCTCAGCTCGAATGCGTGCGTGGTGGGGCAAGATCCAGGCGCGCGTGCCGGTGATGATCGCCTTTTCGCAGTTGATGACGGCAACGTGAGCGCCGTTGAGCGCGTGTTTTGCCGCGTGGCTCGCCATACGGCCCACAATCGTGTCGGCCGCGTCAATAACGATGTTCTTTGCTTCCGGCACCATGTTAACCAAGAATCCTCACGTTTTTGCCGTTCGGGTGCAGTTTCATCAGTTCAGGGATGGTGAGCGCCTTGCCTTTTGCGTCGTGGATGCGCTGTCTCGCCGAGCCCGAGAATGAAAAGGCCGCGACCGTGACGCTGTGCGCGATGTCGCCGGCTCCGAGGACTTTGCCGGGAACGATGACGAGTTCGTTCGCTGCCGTTGAGCGGTTGATGGTGCTGAGGTTGACTTCGCGACGTGCACGCGTCGCTCGACTCAAGTCGTCCGCGATGCGGTCCCAGAGCGCAGTCTTGCTCGTGGTCGATGCCTTCCGCAGCTCAAGGATGAGCTGCACGAGGTTCTCGTTGCTGGGTCCGGTTTTGTTTGACATGCGTTTCTCTTATGCGGCGGGCAGGATTCGAACCTGCGAAAGCCTAAGCTACACGAACCTCAATCGTGCCCGTTTGACCACTTCGGTACCGCCGCAGCGATGGGTCTGTGAGGTCTTATGCGTCACTGAATTTGGCGTCAAACTCAGTGAATCTCTCCGAGAGGATGTCGAGCGCTTTCGTGACCATGTCACGGACGCTCAATTGTCCCCAGGGTTCGACGTGAATCATGATGTTGGTCGCGCTGCGTTCGATCGTGACTGCATCGCACGCACCGTCGCAGGCGTCAACCAATTTGCCAACAATGAGCTTCTTGTCGATCTTGCCGGACTTGTCATAGATTTGCGGCGGCAACTTGTCTTTGCACGCCGTGACTTTGTCGGTATGGATGGTGATGGTGGGTTCGTATTCGTGCCACGCGGTTCCTGGGCTCCACTTGATGTGTTCCTTGCCACGGCCCAATTGCGCAACGCATTCGATTTCAAGCTCTTGTCCCTTGAGCAACTGCACGATGGGCATGTCGCCATAGACGGGTTTGACTGCAGGATCCTTGCTCTTGAGTTCGGAAGCCAACACAATGGCAGGCCCTTTCGCTTTGAGCGTCAGACTGACGGTGCATTTGGCGCAGCCGGCTGCTTTGCAGTCGCATTCGTCGCGGGGGGTGTAGCCTTTCAAGTCGGTCGACAACGGCAGCATGCCTAATCGGTGAGCGATTATTTCGTCGTACAGTGCCGAGCCGTTCTTGACGATTTCGACGTCTTCAATGGCCATTGTGGGAACTTCCTCGATGATGGCCCTGCGCACCGCGTTCGCGAACGCAGGATTGGTGTCCTTGAGCATGAACGTCATGCGTCCGGTCTTCTTGTCCTCGCTCACAAAGTTCAGGTTCATACGCGTCTGCCTCGCTTTCCGCCTTTCTTGCGGCAACCGCCGTGAGGAATGGGAGTGACGTCTTCGATGATGCCGATGCGCAATCCCATGCGTGACAATGCGCGGATGGCCGCTTGGGCTCCGGGCCCGGGCGTATTCGGGCCGTTGTGGCCGCCGGGTCCTCTAACTTTGATGTGCACGCCGGTCAAGCCCTTCTCCAACGCACCTTCTGCTGCGCGCTTCGCGGCCATCATGGCCGCCGTGGGAGAGCCTTCCATGCGGTCGGACTTGACGACCATGCCGCCGCTTGCGACCGAAAGCGTCTCGGTGCCGGTGATGTCGGTGATATGGATGATGGTGTCGTTATAGGAAGCGTAGATATGCGCGATCCCCCAGCGTTGCGGCATGTCCCTCATCGTCTGCCTCGTCTATCGTTGCGTCTGCGTTCCGGAGGACGCGCCGCGCTCTTCTTCTTCGGCGGGAGCACAACGCGTTCCGGATGCTCTGCCTTGGACAGCGCGCTCGAGCCGATGATGCTCAGGCTCGGTTCTTCGGACGTCAGGACGATGTAGTTCGGTGACGTGATGATCTTGTTGTTGACCACGACGTGTTGGTGCGTGATGAATTGGCGCGCCTGCTTCATGCTGCGCGCGAATCCCTTGCGGCACACCATGGTTTGCAGTCTGCGCTCGAGCATGTTTCTGAGCGTGAGCGAGAGAATGTCGTCGAGCTTTGCGCCCGCCTTGATCAGGCCGAGGCGTTGAAGCCGTTGGAAGAGCTGTTCTTTTTCGCGGTCTGCCTGCACGCCCGTGGCTGCGATGAGCTTCTTGGCCTGTTGCGTGAATGCCTTGACATTGCTCGAGATGCGCCAGAGTTCGGTCTTGTTCTTGAGGCCGAATTCGCTCATGACCTTGCGCTCGTCCTCGATGCGTTCCTTTTGCCACGGATGGCCAGGGCCGCGGAAATGCGATGTGAGTCTGCGTGGGTCTCCCATATTACGTGGTACCTGACTTCTTTGAGGCTACTTTGACGCCCATGACGTTGCCCTTGCCCTTGCGGAAATTGCTTCGCGTCTTTTGCCCTCGGACGGGTTGGCCGAGCATGTGCCGGACGCCCTTCCAGGACTTCATCTTCTTCATCATCTTGACGTCGTTTTCCTGGACGAACAAGAGGTCGTTGGTGAGCAGGTGCTTGTCGCCGCCGGTTTCGGGGTCCTTGCGGCGGTTGACCAGCCATTCGGGAATGCCGAACTTGACAGGGTTTTTCGCGATTTCGTCCAAGCGACGGGCTTCTTCGTCCGTGAGCGTGCCGAGTTTGCGGTGGATGTCGATGCCCGCGACAGAACAGACCGCGTTCGCGAACATGAATCCGATGCCCTTGATGTCGGCAAGGCCGGGAAGCATCTGCTTGGTGCCTTTCAGGTCGGTGTTCGCGATGCGAACGATGTGTTTCAGTTCTGCCATGGTCGTAATCGAGCGAGAATCAAACGATGGAATTCGTTTAACCCTCAATCGCCGCTGACATCGTCAGAGACTCGGGCTCTAGGTCGAAGGGCTGAGGGGTGGTTTATAAAGGTATCGTAAAGAGCGCGACGGACACCACGGCTATGCGTGTGCGCCGACGATCTTCGCCCGATGGGCGACGCGTCGCCATTTGAGCACGAAGTGCGGCAGACTGAAGCCGCAGACATACATCACGCTGACGATCCACGGGTTGTGCGTCTGCAAACCCGCGATGACTGCTGCGGCGTTCGTCAAATTCGTAATGATGTAGATGTTGATCAGCGCCAATGCCGGGATGAAGAGTTCGGGGATGATGAACGCGCGATGCCGCAAATGCTCGATCTCGCGCAGCACGACGTCCATCAGCACGCCGAACGCGGCCGCGATGGCCGCGATGACGAGCACCAGCGACAAATCATCGAACGCAAGCAGTATCGGGATGACGACGATGCTCAGCACGAAATTGCCGAGGATCGCGACCGACAATGCCCCCCAGTAGATGACGGAATCAAGCAGCTTGACCGCATCCGTCTTCATCTCGGCTGCCGAGTGCAAGATTGCAGTGGCTCGCGAAACCTGGTGGGGCTGCCAGCCTTTTTCACGGAGTGCTTGGAGTTGGTCGTACATGAGTGCCATAGAGGGTTTCTGCCGCTTGTTTGACCGCGAGGCTTGCGGGGCTGTCAGGATGACTGTACGTGAACGGGTGCTTGATGGCATGCGCTTCCGCGACGTTGTCGTCGTGCGGCACTTCCGCAAGGACGGGAACGCCGAGCAACGCCGTGACGTTTGCCGTGGACATCGCGTGTTTGGTGCCGGCGTGGTTGATGATGACTCCCTTGATGGGCGTGCCGAGCTCTTTGGCGTGCGTGATGAGCTTGAGCGTGCTGATGACGGACGAAAATTCGGGCGTCGTGACCGCTATCAGGCCGTCGGAAACGGCAAGGCTCGCGAGCGTTTCCTGATGCAATCCTGACGCGCAGTCAAGCAGCACGAGCGTGGACAGGAACGGAGCTATTTTTGGCAACGCGAGCAAGTCGTGATGGCGCACGTGCTTGGTCGCCGAACCGATGTTGCCCGGCACGACCTTCAATCCCGTCGGGGGATGGTGCTGCACGCTTTCGGTGACGCGTTCAGGATGGCGCAACAGTTCATGCGTTCCGACGGGAACCCGCGAAGTTCCGAGATGCAGTCCGACATTGGGAACGCGCAGGTTGGCATCGACGAGCGTCGTATCAACGCCCAATTCGACAAGGCTTGCGCCGAGCGCGATGGCCAATGACGTGACGCCGGTGCCGCCTTTTCCCGAGGCAAGTGCGAGGATCATTGGGGAGGAATCTCCAACACGAGCTTTTCGACGGCGATGGTGAATTCCTTGATCTTCTCGAAATAGTCCGTGATGATGTCGATGTTGATTTCGACGTCCTGGTTCTCCACGGATGCCGTCATCGTGACGTGACGCCTGAATTCCTGGCTGCGCTTGAATTTTGCCTTGTCGACTTTCTTGAGGAAGACGAAGAGGTCAAGGTACTGCATCATCAGGGGATTGTCCTTGTACACGGCACGCGCCTGTTCGAGCTTGATTCTCGGCAAGGTCGGCACTTCAGCGAGCTTTTTCTTTTCCTTGGCGTACTTGAGCAAGGCGTCCGTGCTGAAGTCGATGGACGCGAGCAGTCGCTGGATGATGTGCTTGATGACGTCGACCGTGCGCGTGTACTTC
The DNA here is from genome assembly GCA_016203265.1 of Candidatus Woesearchaeota archaeon. GTDB lineage: Archaea > Nanobdellota > Nanobdellia > Woesearchaeales > ARS49 > DSQK01. Next base: position 6,232 of record JACQNB010000024.1, read on the forward strand.
AAGCTCACGTTGATGAGGTGGTCGGCGCGCTTCAATTCTGCTTTTGCGTTATACAGGGATTCTTGCATCTTCACTCACGATGGGACTGACTGAATCGAGGAACGAACGGGTCTGGGACAGCAGTTGCTTGACGGATGCGACCGTGACGGTCGTCAGCTGGTAGTCCTTGTCGCAGAGCACGAAACGGTCGGGTTTGGTGAACTCGACCGGAGCTTTTTCGTGCAAGCTGATGATGGCGTGCAGTTGCGTGACGGTCTTGTGGAATTGGGGGCTGAGCTTGTGGACCGCGAGCGATTCCTGCAGCAGTTCAAGCCTGCCATCGACATTCTTGACCAGCGCGGGAATGCGCTTGGCTGCCTTGTCGTGCGCGAGCAGGGCATCCATGCCGGCAAACGCGGCGTTGTGCAGTTCTTTCGCGACGGCAAGCAAAATGCGCGCGTCGTTGACCATAGGATAAGTTCTGCCCAGGAGGTGATTGGCGACGCCAAGGCGTTGTTGGGCTTCTGCGAGAGCGCACATAAGGAAAGGAAAAGGAGGGAGCTATATAAACCTAGGGCTGGAGTTCGAGAATGGCAGCGGCAAGGTCGCCGTGGTGCTTGGCGATGGCTGCCTCGACGTCCTCGCGGGGCTTTCCGGTCTGTTCCATGACGGTCTTGACATCCTCGTCGTTGATCTCAGGCTCCGCGCTCGCGGAACGTTCCTCAATCTCGCCGGAAATCTGGAAGGTCTCCTGACCCATCATGTTGACTTTCGCGACGCTGGGGTTGCGGATGACCAGCTCCTTGTCCGCGAGCTTGATGACGACTTCGTGCGCGTCAAGTTCCTGCTGCTGGATGCCGAGGCGTTTCATCGCCTTCTGCATATCGCGGGCGTTCATTCCGGGGATCATCGTTAGAGCCCCAGCAGGGCCGGGCCGTAGATGTTCAGCAAAATCACGAGAAGTGCTACAACGACGGCAAACACGATGACTTGGCCGGGGGAGAACGAGATTTTGCTCTTGAATTCGTCGAAATAGCGATGCAAGCCGGCGCCGCTGGACGGCATGGTGACCTTGTTTTGTGCCATGGTATGCGTGCGTTATGGACGGGTTAAAAAACTTTGGGTTAAAAAAGGTGCTGGGTGGGAATACGCTTCCTTTTGTCGGTCCCCTGCTGATAGTCAGCGTTGCCCGAATTGAACGGGCATGACGGACCGTGTCTGCATTCCACTGAGCGGCTCGAAGCCTTGCACCGGCCGGGGCTGTCCGTTTCATCGGTTCCTGAGCACTGGTCGGCGGGGTCTCAATGCCCTCGCGGGCAGATTCGCGCGCCTCATCCTCGTAACGTGCTCAGGCCGTGTCGTTGCTGTGACGTTGCCATCCATTGCTGGATCTTCGCCAAGCGTTGCTTGGCGGAGCGACCTGTTCGTGGTGGGAAGACGTTCCACAGCGTCCGAAGACACCGGCAGCAGACTACCCACCCAGCACCAGAATAGGAGAAATGAATGCATATAAAGGTTGCGGTTTTAG
>JACQNB010000021.1 GCA_016203265.1 Candidatus Woesearchaeota archaeon
GTTCCGCAATCGCGACCTTCAAGCCCTGACTCAAGCTCACCAATGCAACCACGGCAGCAATTCCCACAAAAATGCCGATCATCGTCAGCCATGAACGGACTTTCCGGTGAAAAATCCCGCGCACCGCGTATTGAACTGACTGAAGAATCATCGTTTCTTGCGTCTGCGGTAGAGCCACCAGCCACCGACGCCAAGAATGACCAGTATGAAGAAAATAACGCCGAACGAACCATTGCTCTGCCCGAGCTGCGCCGGCGTGTAGCGCGGGATGGTCAATGTCATGCCGTTGCCATACTTCTTGTTGTTGCCGTCACGGTATTCCATCACGAGCGGCAGCTCGATTTCCTTGTCTGCCTTGTTCGTCAGCGATAACGTAAATTCCGCAGTCTCGTAATCATCAGAATCAATCTTACCGATGTAGGCCTCCGGAGCGCTCACCACGATATATTCATCCGTCGGATTCAAGCGCGCCGTCAAGAACTTGATGTCAGTCACGCCGCGGTTCACGAAACGCACGATGACGTTGCCCGTGCTCACGTCCGTCGACAATTCGGTGCTGTCCACGTACACGCTCAATTCAGGCACATCTCCCACGATGACGCCCACAATCTCGTCACGCGTTCGGTTCGCGCCCGTGGGATCGTAATAGGTGATGGTCAACGGAATCTTGTACGGGCGGTTTTCGGCATCCGGATTCGCGACCAACAGGAACGATAACGTTTCGGATGCTCCCGGAGCCAAGACGTCCGCGGTCTTCTCGGTGCCCGTGCCGATGGGTGTGAACGGCAATTCCAGCGTGCTGATGCCGGTTGTCGTTGTCACTTGTGTCAATAATTTGAGCTGGCCACGGATGCTCCGTAAGGTCGTGTCAGCCTTGTTCTTGACGACCACTTCGATGCGCACCGTGCTGCCGGGCGCGACCGTATCGGGAACCGTTGTCACGGCGTCGATTGAAAGCACCGCATCAATACTCTTGATTTGGATCCGCGCTTCCGCAATCTCAGGCGTGTCCAAGGCAGTCCTGCGCAGCTCAACGCGCACCGGAGTGGGGCCGCTGGGCGCGCCCGGATCGACCTTCAAACGGAAATACGCGATGCCTGCCTGACCGCCGGCGAGCTTGCCCAAACTCTTCGTTGGCTCATCCACGACCGTGAACGGGAAGGCATCGGGAAACGTGACAAAGACGCTGGCTGCCTCTTGCTGTCCCCTATTCTCCACCTTCAGCCAGACATCAACATAGCCACCCGGACTTGCAGGGGAGGGATCGAAGTTCACGGCAGTCACATAGAGCTCGCCGTCCTCCGAGCTGAAGCCGTCCATGCCCGGGATGACATCATAGGCACTCGCGAGAGACACGAACAGCATGAGCGCAAGAACGTACAGTACCTCTTTCATACATGCCTCTTAAGCTGCTCTATTTTTAAGACTTGTCCATCCTTCAGGACGCACATCCTGTCGGCGCGACGCCCCAATGCAGGGTCGTGCGTGACCAGAATCAACGTCTTTCCGTCCTTTTTGTGCAAGGTTTCCAGCACGTCGAGCACCAACTTGCCGGAAGCCGAGTCAAGGTTACCGGTCGGCTCGTCCGCAAGAATGATTTCAGGATCGTTGGCCAATGCGCGCGAGATGCTCACGCGCTGCTGCTGGCCGCCTGACAGCTCGTTCGGGCGGTGATGCATCCGGTCCGCCAGCCCGACCTTTGCCAGCAGTTCCTTCCCGCGAGCTTCCGCCTGCTCCGGAGAAACATTCTGGAACATCATCGGCAACGTCACGTTCTCCAACGCGGTCAGGGATGAGATGAGGTTGAATTTCTGGAAGACGAATCCGATGCGCTTGCCGCGAATCTGGGCCAAATCGCTTTCGTGCAGGTGCGCGATGTCCTTGCCATACAAATAGATGTGCCCTTTGGTCGGCACGTCCAGACAGCCGATCATGTTCATGCTCGTGCTCTTGCCCGATCCGGACGGACCCATGATGCTGACGAATTCGCCCTTTTTGATGTCAACCGTCAAGCCGCGCAAGGCAGCCACGTGCACGGTGCCCATCGTATAGACTTTCCAGACGTCCTTGAGCGAGATGACGACAACCATAGGCCGACAACTCATTTGCCATTCTTAAATATGACGGAGGACAACCTTTTTATAGCATCCTGAACGGCCTTCTCCCATGCATGACGAACAAGAAGAGCGTAGGCGCGAGCGCAACAAGAAGATTTTGAGCATCGGCATCGTGGTCATCATGGTGGCAAGCGTGCTCGGAGCGTTCTTCGGCACGGACGCGACTCCGAAACAGAAATACAACGGCATCACGTTCAAGCAGACTGCGCAAGGCGTCACCGCCACTATCGATGACATGCGTTATGCGTTCACGTTCTTCCCGCAGCAAGTGGAGGGCATCCCGACCGATCCTGCAATCGCATCAGCGCTGCAGAACCCGGTTCTGCTCGTCACGTACAATCCAGCAGCGGCGTCCAACGCGACCATGGCTCGCGTGCAGTACTACCTTTCAGAACTGTTCCCCGCGCGATTCGGCACGTTCGTCTCGCTCGGCATCAGCGAACCGACGTCATTCACCTTTCCCATCATCACGTGCGCGAACGCGACACTGAGCCAGCCCGTGCTGTTCCTGGACGAATCCAACCAGACGCAATTGACGCTCGACAACGGCTGCATCCGCGCGACGGCAGCCAATGATGAGGATCTGTTGCGCATCGCGGACAAACTGGTTTTGCTCAAGTTAGGAGTGATGACGCGATGAGCATCGATCCTGCGTTGGATGCCGCCCGGCCTCCCGTCAATCCCGCGGCCGTTCCGAACATTCCTGAAGAAGAACCAAAAAACACCATCCTCCTCTGGTCTGTCGGCATCATCATCGTGCTGGTCGCGGCCATTTTTCTCATCAGATTATTCTACGCGCCAGAACTCCAGCGTGGCGAACTCCAGACCTATGGCAACTGGGAATTCGAACGGGTACAAGGACTCTGGCAGACGCTCTGGCAGATTGAAGGCACGCAGTTGATTCTGAATTTCCATTACTTGCCGCAGGAAACGCTCAATACCAGCATCTTGGTGACTCCTTCCTGGGATCCTGCCGCGTTCGACCGCAATGAGGTGTTCATCGCATTCGATCCGACAAAAGAGAATCAGGCGTACGTACAGATTGCGGCCACCGAATTGGCGTTCAAGCTGAAATCATTAGGGTTCAACATCTCAACCGGCTACACGCGCAACGCGTCCGAGGAATTCCCGCCCCGGCCAGTCGTCGGCTGCAGCACGCCGAACGCAAGCGTCATCATCGTCGATGACGTCAATCGGACTGCCAGCCTGCTGTTCGAAAAGACGTGCGTGCTCATCCAAGGAAACCAGGATGACCTCGTGCGCGCCACGGACCGATTCCTGTACACGTTCTACTCCATCATCCCGAACTTGCAATGACACATTACTATAGCAAGACGCAAACGGGAGCCATCGAACGCAAGACCATCACGGCGCACCTACGCGGCAAAGACCTCCTTCTGACGACGGGTTCAGGCACGTTCTCCAAGCACCGCATCGATCCCGGCACGCGGCTCCTCATTGAGGAAGCCGCGTTCGAGCCCGGCGCGCGTGTCCTCGACTTAGGGTGCGGCACTGGCATTCTTGGCATCGCGCTGAAAGCGACCTGCCCTCAATGCGACATCGTGCTTACGGACGTCAACGAACGCGCGACCCTGCTCGCGAAAGAGAACGCGGTATTAAACAAGGTCGAAGTCGAAATCGTTTCCGGCGACCGCTATGAAAAGGTCGTTGGATTGTTCGACGCGATTTTCCTGAACCCTCCCCAGCGAGCAGGCCGCGCGCTGTGCAATTCAATGATTGAACA
>JACQNB010000013.1 GCA_016203265.1 Candidatus Woesearchaeota archaeon
ACCATCAAGGTCGTGCCGAAGCCCAAGGTCGCGCTCTGGACTGCGGCGTCCAACAGCCCGATCGAACAATTGCTCCGGCAGGTCTACGATGTGACCTCGACCAGCAGCCTTCCGCTGGACTTAGAACCGTATTACGCGGTCGTCACGAACGATGTCATCAGCACGGCGATGACGGATGACGACATCACGCGCCTGAGCGACTATGTGCAGGACGGCAACGGGCTCGTCGCCGTCGGCGGGCAGGCTTCGTACGACAAGGGCGGCTACCAGCACTCGTATTTCGAAACGCTCCTTCCGGTCGTCGTTGGGACGCCGGGCAAGGAAGAAGGAGACGTCAACATCGTGCTGCTCTTGGACGCGTCCATGAGCGTGTCATCCGATGAGGGCGGCGGCATCAAGAGCTCAAGAAATCTCGCGTTGAGCGTCCTGGACCAGATGAGCCCTGAGGTGAAAGTCGGCATCACGGCCTTCCGCAACATCGCGTATGATGTCGTGCCCATCAGCTACAAGTACGAGCTCGTCGGCGTCGAGGACAAGCTCGCGGCGATGTACGGCGCGGGCAGCAGCAAGATGCATCTTGGAATCCTGCGCTCCATCGACATGCTGAAGAACACGCACGGCAGCAAGAACATCATCGTCATCAGCGACGGCATTCTCTTTCCCAATGACCAGCAGGCCGCGCGGGACGCCGCGCTGTTGGCGCGCAAGAGCGGCATCAAGATTTACACGGTCGGCGTCGCCGTCGGCAACGCCGCCTTTGTCGCGGAACGCACGGACGAGGACCTGATGAAGGGCCTCGCTGCGCTGTCCGGCGGCATCTACTTCCGCGCTGACGCGACGAGCAAGTTCAATCTCCTGTTCGGCGACGTCAAGAAGCCGGAAAAGGAACCGCAGGCAGAACCGCAGTGGGCCGTCAGCGTGCTCGACAGCAGCCACTTCATCACGGAAGGGCTGGAAACGAACGCGACGATTTACGGCTTCAACGCGGTCGCGCCCAAGACCACCGGAAGAACGCTGGTCGTCACGAGCTCGGGCGAGCCCATCATCACGACGTGGAACCTCGGCCTCGGCCGCGTGGCTGCGTACTCGACGGACGACGGCTCGAGCTGGGCAGGCCAACTGTTGAGCTCGGGCAACAGCAAACTGCTCATCCGCATGATGAACTGGGTCAACGGCGATCCCGACCGGAAGCGTTCGGACTTTGTCGACGTGAAGGATACGAGAATCAACGAGGCGACGGAACTCACCATCAAGGCGGCCAAGCAGCCGACGGCTTCCGGACTCGCGTTCTATAAGATCAGGCCGGAAACCTATCAGGCAGAAGTGGTGCCGAAGGAAACCGGATTCCACAGCATCCTTGGTGCCACCTACGCGGCGAACTATCCGGCAGAATACGGTCCGTTGGGCGTGAGCAAGGAGCTCGAATTGTTGGTCGGCCAGACAGGAGGCAAATTCTTCGCGTCATCGGAGGCAGACCAGATGGTCGAGTTCGCGAAGTCGCACGTCGTCAAGGATGTGCGCGCCAAGGACTACTTCCGATGGCATCTCGCCGTGATCGCGGCTTCACTCTTTTTGGTAGAGATATTCCTGCGGAGGATGATGCGACGATGACGTATATCACACGAAATGCAAACATGCTGTTGTTGTTCCTGATCGTGCTCGTGGCTGCGAGCTTTGTCGGCGCCACGATCTTCTTTCAGGTCAGATTCACGAAAGTCAACGCTGACTACGACGCCAAGCTCGCCGAGCTCCAGAATCTCACGGAGCAGGCGGAAAACTACAAGGCAGTGCTGCAGAAGGCGCAGCTCGAATTGGAACTGAAGGAATCCCGCGAGGAGACGTTCACCGAAAAATACACCACCGCGAAAACGACGGCCGAACAGTTGCAGAAGACGACGGCTGAACTTGAGGCGGACGTGGCTGAGTTGAGCGTGCAGATCGCGGAAAAGACCAAGCAGATTAGCGACCTCACGTTGCAGGTGGCCGAGCTCAAGAGCGACGTCGAGGACAAGGAAGAGGAGATCGAGGACTTGGACGACAAGGTCGACTGCCTCGAATCGACGTCTGACGCGTCGGAGGGCGACTGTTGAAACCCATCAGTAAGGCCCTGCTGGAACTGCGTTCCGTGCTCTTCAGCGTGGGCATGTTCAACAGCCTCGTGCACAGCTTCATCGTGCTTCTCTCGGCATTGTTGCTCATCAACCTGCTGAACCTGCCGTGGGAATGGTCGTTCGTCCCGTTCGTCGTCTATTTCGTGTGGCACACGCGCAAGATCCTGAAGGCCACGGGCTACCGGACGGTGGAGGACCAGGTGCCGCAGCTGCGTGAGGCGTTGAGAACGGCGGCCGACAGCGCTGACCAGGACACGGAAGTCTCGCGCAGCCTGCACGCGGAAGTCTTGGCCAAGATGCGCTTGGTGCAGACGTCCGCGTTCTTGCAGTTCGGCACGATGACGAAGCAGCTGGTCACGATCGCGATCTTGTGCTTCCTCATCATCGCGGTTTCCGCGTTGAACATCCATTTCCTCGACGCGAAGGGCCTGTTGAGCAAGGTCGGCGTCGGCACCGGCAGCATCCTGGACGGCGCGCAAAGCCTTATCGGGAAGATATCCAAGAAAGAGGGCGGAAAGCAGCAGTTCGTGAAGGAAGTCACCCTGATTGATGAGAGCGAGCTGTACGGCAACATGAGCGTGATTGAATTAGGGACTGAAGAGCTCAATTTGGAACTGAATCCCGAAGGTTCCGGCATCAAGATCGGGGAAGTCAATGAGGCGGAAAAGCGGCAATTCTCCGACCACGCCCCGAACGAGATCCAAGCGTCAACCGATACCGCGTTCACCGAGGACATTCCGAAGGAGTACCAAGGCATCGTGAGGAATTACTTCAAGAGCATACCCAAATGAAGATAATGCTTTGCAAATCCCCTACAGTTGCACCGTGGCGAGCCTGGAGTTGCGCGCTTGACTGTTATTGTAATGCGCCAAAACCGACCTGGGGAGCGATGCTTGGGAAAGTAATGTTTATAAATAAACGAGACTGAAAGGAATACAAAAGAAGGTGACCTGATGCGCAGTGTTGAAGAAGTCAAAAAGACGTTTGAGTACCTGTTCAGCGAGATGGAGAAGGTCGTGGTCGGCCAGAAGGACATGCTGCAGCAGATGGTCATCGGCCTGTTCTGCGACAGCCACGTGCTGTTGGAGGGTTATCCTGGCTTGGCGAAGACGTTGAGTGTCAAGACGCTCGCGCAATTGATTGACTTGAAGTTCTCAAGAATCCAAAGCACGCCTGACCTGCTTCCGTCGGACATCACGGGCACGTACATCATTGAAGAAAGCACGCAAGGCAAGCGCACGTTCAAGTTCCAGCCCGGTCCCGTCTTCGCGAATGTTGTCTTGGCTGACGAAATCAACCGCGCCACGCCCAAAACGCAGTCTGCGCTCTTAGAAGCAATGCAAGAAAAGCAAGTGACCGTGGGAAACAACACGTTCAAGCTGGACGAGCCGTTCTTCGTCATCGCGACGCAAAACCCAATCGAGCAGGAAGGCACGTATCCGTTGCCGGAAGCGCAGTCAGACCGATTCTTGTTGAAAGTCAAGGCCACGTATCCGACGTTCGATGACGAGCTCGAGATCGTGAACCGCTTCACCGAAGTCTGGAAAAAGCCGGCGTTGAAGCCGGTGTTGAACAAGGAAACATTGCTCTATCTCCAGTCGCTGACCAAGCAAGTGCCCATCGCGAACGACATCAAGCAGTACGCGTTGAAGGTCGTCACGAGCACGCGCACGAAGAAGGACCTGATCGAGTTCGGTGCGTCTCCGAGAGCCAGCATCGGCATCATCTTGGCCGCGAAAGCGAGAGCGTTGCTCGAAGGCAGGAAGTACGTGAGCAAGGACGACATCAACGCGCTCGCGTATCCGGTCTTGAGGCACAGAATCGTGCTGCATTTCGAGGCCGAACGTCAGGGCATGACCGAAGACGACGTCATCAAGCAACTGTTAAAATGATTGACCTCAGCTTCCTCAAGGTGCTGGACCGGTTCTCGTTGATCGTCAACAAGCACCTCACCTCGAACTATGTCGGCGAACGAAGGACTGCATTCTTGGGCCGAGGCTTGGTGTTCCGCGACTATTCCACGTATGCGCCGGGCGAGGATTACCGCATGATCGACTGGAAGGTCTACGCACGAACCGACCGTCTGATGATTAAGAAGCACGAGGAGGAACGCAACCTCACGGTGCACATCATCGCTGATTTTTCCGCATCAATGAATTTTGGCGACCCCGTCAAGAAGTCCGACTACACGGCCATGCTCGGCATCGGGTTCGCGTATCTTGCCATGAAGAACAACGAACGGTTCGTCATGTCGACGTTCGCAGAAAAGCTCGAGCTCTTCAAGCCGAAGAAGGGAAGGAAACAATTGGCTGCCATCGTCGACTATCTGAACGAAAAGAAGGCGAAAGGTGTCACCAACTTCGAGGAGTCCTTGGGCCGGTACAAGAAGATGATCGGTTCCCGGTCGCTGGTCATCATCGTCTCCGACTTCCTGTATGACGTGAACGAGATCAAGTCGGCATTGCTCAGGTTCAAGAACCATGACGTCAGGCTGATTCAAGTCCTCGACAAATCAGAGAAAGAGCTCGACGTGGAAGGCGAAGTCAAATTGAAGGACTCGGAATCAGGCACGATGTTGCGCACGTACATTTCCCCATACTTGAAAAAGAAATACTTGAATCTTCTCGAAGTCCATAACGCGATGATCAGGCACGCGTGCCTGGAGACGAACGCGCACTTCTATTCCTACGCGACGGACACGCCGTTGTTCGACGCGTTCTATGAGATCGTGGCGAAGACTTAGCGCTTCAATTCTTCCTTCACCAACTCGGCGATCTCCTCCTCAGAAATCGCGGCGCCGTGCAGCTTGACGCCCCACAAGAGACTGTCCAAGAGTTCGCGCCTGACGTTCGGCACCTTGACGAGATACTGGTTCAAGTATCCTTTTTCGTACGCGATCAAGACCAATTCAACCGAACGGATGACCTTGATGCCGTGCACGGCCTTCGAGAACTCGTGCAGCGCCTGGTCGTTGACTTCGACCTTCTCGTGCAGACGACGCTCGTATAATTGTTGCAATTGGTGCGGCGCCTCGATCAATGTCCGCGTGATGCGTTCGTCGCAGACGATGGTCTGCACGTTGGACAGGAGCGCGGCCGCGAGCGTCTCGCACTCGCCTTGCTGCAAGATCTGCATCGGCTGCCTGCGGATGACGAAAATCCGGTTTGCGAGATTCTGCAAGTATTGTGCTTTTTGCCGGATTGCCGGAGAGATGATGACATCAAGCGCCTTTTGCTCAATCATGCCCTGCACTTGGATGGCTTCAAACTTGAATTTCTTCGTCTCAAGCGGCTTTTGCACGAGTTCGTACTTGACTCCATCAGTAATCGCGAATTCGCCGTTGAACGCTTCCTTCAGTTTAGGCAACAGCCACAAAAGATTGTTTGTCGTGAGCGAAATGATGGGCCCCGTGTCGAAGAAGAGCGTCTTCATCTGAACAGCTCCCGCGCCAGTTGCAGGCGTTTGACTCCGCTCGTCTGCACGTCTTCGCTCATCGTCGTCTTGCCGAGATAGGAATAGAGCTCCCATTGCGACAGCCCGAGCATGTCCGCGATCCTCGCGACCGAGATGCCGTGTTCGTAGAGCTTGCTTCCTTTCTTCACCCGTGCTTTATTCAGCACTTCCTCGATGTACAGTTTCAGGTGGGCGTCGTGCTTGCTGATGAGGTCGAACGCTTCGGAAAACGCCGCGTGGAACAGGCCATCCTTGTCGCGCGCCAACGCGTCCCTGGCGCGTTCGATGAGCGCAGAAACTGGCGGCACCGGACAGCTCGTTTCCGTGCACCGTTGCACGATTTTGCCGATGGCATAGATGAGAATGGCGGTGGAAACAGAATCTTCATCCTGGTAGATGCTCGCGTCGTGGATGGTGTGGTTCGAGAGCTCGCCGATGGCGACGAAGTTATTCGACGTGAGCGCGTCAATCGTGCTCTGCAGAACAGAAAGTATGTCCTCTTTTATTCGCGGGTCCATCTGAGGATTTGAGAAGAAGGCGTTATTTAAAGGTTGCTTC
>JACQNB010000014.1 GCA_016203265.1 Candidatus Woesearchaeota archaeon
ATAATAGGGTTGGAACTGACCGTTCGGTGTGACGAATCCGACTTGCTTCATCGCATAGTTGTTGCTCACATACTCCATCCATTCCTCGTTCTGAAGCAAATCGAATTTCCATTGGTAAAGGAAAATCCACGTGGCTCCCGCATCTTCCGCTTTTTTGAGTTGGTCGACCTCGGTCGGGACTTTGTACCCTTTCCGGTCTGCGTGCCAGAGGATGCCATATGACTGGTGGCTGGAATGCATGATGCGCTCGTCAGGGGAGCTGTTTTCGTTCACATACCTTCCCGCGACGTCCAGCCCGGGAAAGATGGTGCCGAATTGACGGTCAAGGGCAGCTGTCGTCGGAGCCCAGAGCGTGCCGATGAGCAACGCCATCACAATCCAGGACACGTGCGGGATTCTGACGAGCCCCGCGACCGTGTTGGCGATCACGACGAACGCATATGCGATGAGGAACACGATCAACGGCGCATACGGGAACTGGTGGTAGCTGTGACCGCCGAGTTTTGATGCAAGAATGATGGTGAACAGGATGCCGAACGCACCGTAGAAGAACACGTATTTGTTGCCGAGCGAGACCTGACGTTGGATGATGTAGCGGTACGCGAGCAGCAAGAATCCGACGATGGCGATGAGCATGCCCGCTTTGGTGAAGTTATCCGCGATGAACGACTGCATCGCCATCCAAAAGGTCGCGGTGAAGACTTCCTTGAAGTTGATCATCTCCGCGATGGTGATGACGGCTCCTCCGGAGACTCCATACAACGCTTTGATTTTGCCTTTGAAATAGACCTCCATATAAACGAACCAAGCCAGGAGCAGGACACCGAATCCCGCAACCGGAAGGAATGTCTTCAGCCGCGCCTTCCACTCCCACAATCGGCGGTATGGGAACATCGCCAAGAACGGAAACGCCATGACGACGAACGAATACTTGGTGACGATGCCGAGCACGGTGAAGAGTGCTGCGAGCACGAACCATTTCGGATGGTCCTGCTCAACCCAGCGCACCAAGAAATACGTGCCGAGCAGCATGTAAAACAACGCCGGGCTGTCCAGCTGGAAATTCCGGCTGAAGAAAATCATGAGAGGATTCAACGCAAACAGTGCCGCGCTTGCCAACGCAAGGTCTTCGCGATGAAACAGGCGTTTGATAAGCAAGTAGAACACGACCATGCTCGCCAGGTTCAGGATGACGCCGATGCCGCGCAACGCGCCAAGGTCAGCATCAAACACGCGATAGACAAGCGCGCCGAGCACCGAAATCATCGGGAAGGTGTCTGCGTGCGCGCCGGACAGGTCCTCGTTCACGAACGGCAAGTCCCACGCTGGCACGAAAAAGCCGTGCGCGAAGAATCCTTCGCGCGCGAAATTGCGCGCTTCCGTCAAGTAGTGCGTTTCTTTCCAATTATGGTACCCGATGACCGGATAGTCCAAATGGTACGCGCGCAGATACCAGCCGAAGACGAGAAACGCGGCGAGAAGAATCCATGGAAGATACTTCTTCCAAGGCAACGATGCTATGGTTTTCTCAGCGACCCCCTCGCTCATGCCGCGATTTTCCCGTCGTGGCTATATAAATGTTCGCTCCATAACCTTTTTATACGCACACAAGGGAGAATCCATATGGAAAAAGTCGTCATCGTCGTCGCGGCGTACAATGAGGAACGCGCCATCGGTGAGGTCATCAAGAGCTTGCAGGCGAAGCACTACAACGACATCGTCGTGGTTGATGACGGCAGCAAGGACCGGACGAGCGATATTGCGCTTGAACACGGCGCGAACGTCATCACGCACGTGCTCAACCGCGGACAAGGGGCTGCCTTGAAGACCGGCATCGATTACGCATTGCGCCAAGGCGCGGACATCATCGTCACGTTCGACGCCGACGGTCAGCACCGCGTGGAGGACCTGCCCGCCATGATCAAGCCCGTCGCGTCAGGCGAGGTCGACGTCACGCTCGGATCGCGTTTTTTGCAGGAAGGATCAAACGTTCCCCGGATCAGGAAATTCTGGCTCAGGATGGGCTCATTCCTGTTCCGCGTCCTGTATGGAGTAAAACTCACGGATTCGCACAACGGCTTCCGCGCGCTGTCACGGCACGCAGCCGAAACCATCGACATTAAGGCAGACCGCATGGAGCACGCCAGCGAAATCATTGATCAGATAGGCCATCACAAGCTCGCCTACCGGGAAATTCCCATCGTCATCCGCTACACCGAATACTCGAAAGCCCATAGTAGTCAAGGGATGTTCCCAGCGCTGAAGATCTTTTTCCGGACGATAACGCACAAATTTTTGAGGTAGACTATGACACCGACCGCACTCCAGATTTTTGCGACGCTTTTTGCGCTGTTCGCGCTCAGCAGGGTGCTCTTGCGCGTGAAGGCGCATCAACTGATGTTGCGCGAAGCGCTCTTTTGGGTGCTTATCTGGTCGGGCATTATCGTCGTGCTTTGGGTGCCGAACATCACACGACCAATCGCGATGACACTCGGATTGTCGACACGCCAGCCCATCGATACGCTCATCTACATCGCCATCGTGATGCTTTTCTACCTCATCTACCGCATCCACGCCAAACAGGAGGAACTGCAGCAGGACGTGACACGGCTCATCCGCATCGTGAGCATCCAGGAAGCGAAGCGCCCTAAGGGAAAAGCATGAAATTGCTCGTGTTCACGGAGTACTTTCCGACGAGTGAGGACGCCGAGGTCACCGGTGGTGTCGAGGTGCGCGCATTGGGGTTGCTGCGCGAGCTCGCAAAAAAGCACCGGGTGACCGTTATTTGCTCGTGGCAGGAACGCCAGCAACGTATCAGCACCGTCGCAGGTATTGAAGTCATCCGTGTCGGCATGATGAGTCCATACTCGAACACTGGAAACATCATTCCGCGACTCGTCTATGCGGGCGCCGCGTTCATCACCGGGCTTCTCGTTCCAAAACCTGATGTCATTGATGGCTATTCCTATCTCAATTATCCTATTGCGGCATTGGTCGGGCGCATCAGAAACGCTGCTGTTGTGCTCACGTACCACGAGTCATGGTCAATGCAGGAATGGATCAAGCTGGAGGGCTGGCTCACGGGCACGTTTGGCGC
>JACQNB010000005.1 GCA_016203265.1 Candidatus Woesearchaeota archaeon
CGTCAATAAGCTCGTTGCTGAAATCCTCTTCCTGGGTGACGTCCTCATCAATTATGGCGATTTCGCGAACAGAAACCATGTTCTCGCGCCCGCGGGCTATTGTCCGGAATGGTGGGCTGCTGAAGTCACGCATGCGCTCAAGACCAAAGGACTTGAGCTTTCCGCAATCGCAGCGCAGACCAACATCCCGTTATCCCTCCTGACATCATGGATCGATACTCCCTTGAGCGAAAAGCCAACCATCCAGGAAAGCCTCGCGCTTTCCGCGGCTATCGGCGTTCCGTTACATCCCTACTACACGTACCACTGGGCTGACCTCGACCGCGCACAGCTCGCGACCCTGTTCGAATGGCTTCCGAAAGGCACGCTCCACTACGAGGACGCGTTCCTCCACAAAATCGTCTTGCCATTGGCACACCCGGGCAAACGCTCGCTCGAATGGATTGGCATTCCCCATCAGGTCGTCAACAACGAATTCGTCGTCATCAATCATCCGCACGCGGCCGCGTTCGCGGCATCCCTCGGCATGAGCGCGGGCATCCAGCATGAAGCCCTGCAGCACGCGCTCCTGTCCCATCCTGAAGACCCTTCATTGGCCATCATCCAACGATTGAGCAGCGTGCCGTTGCGCGACAAGAGCGGCACCTACATCGGCTCTCGCATGGGCCGTCCTGAAAAGGCAAAACAGCGCAAGATGACTGGCGGGCCGCACGGGCTGTTTCCCATCGGCGACGAGGGAGGCAGATTGCGTTCCTTCCAGTCGGCACTGAAGGAAGGCAAAGTCACTGCGGAATTTCCCTTAGCCCACTGCCCGCAGTGCAAGATGGACACCGTCTTCCAACGCTGCGAAATCTGCGGCACCGAAACCACGCGAAGCTATTATTGCAGGCCTTGCAGCAAGGTCTATCCGGTCAAGGAATGCCCCCAACACGGTCCATTGGTGCACGCCAAACGTCAAGTCATCGACATCAAGCGCATCTTCAACGCGGCCATGAATAGCATTGGCATGACGCTCTGCCCCGACCTCATTAAAGGCGTTCGCGGCACGATGAACGAAAACCATTTTGCCGAGCACCCGGCAAAAACACTGCTGCGATCAAAATATGACCTGTACGTCAACAAAGACGGCACCATCCGCTACGACTGTAGCGAACTCGCGTTCACGCACTTCCGAGCCCGTGAAATCGGAACACCAGTCGAGAAACTTCTCGAGCTCGGCTATACGCATGACATCAAAGGACTGCCGTTGCAGAATGTAGAACAAATCTTGGAGCTCAAACCCCAAGACGTCGTGTTGCCCGCGTGTCCTGTCTCCCCTGAAGAGGACGAACCATCCGACATCATCATGTTCCGCACGGCGCAGTACATCGATGATTTGCTGACAAGTCTGTACAAACTCCCTGCATTCTACAAGCTCAAAAGTCCGGCTGACTTGGTCGGGCATTGCATCATCGGGCTCGCACCGCACACCAGCGCAGGCATGCTCGGAAGAATCATCGGTTTCTCGAAAACGCAAGGATTCCTCGCGCACCCGTACTACCACTCCGCCTGCCGACGCGACTGCGACGGCGATGAAATAGGTTACTTGTTGCTTATGGATGGATTCCTCAATTTTTCCAAGGACTTCCTGCCGAAATCCCGTGGCAGCACCATGGACGCGCCTCTGGTGCTGACGAGCACGCTCACACCGAGCGAAGTCGACGACATGGCATTCGACGTCGACATCGCGTGGAAGTATCCCCGCGAACTCTACGAAGCAGCGCTCGCGTACACGCCACCAAGTCAGATCAAGATCCCCCAAATCAAGCACGTGCTCAACACACCGCAACAATACGAAGGGATGGGGTTCACGCATGATACTGCTGATGTGAACGCAGGCGTGCTCTGCAGCGCCTACAAGACGTTGCCAAGCATGGAAGACAAGCTCAAAGGACAAATGGTGCTTGCCGAACGCATCCGCGCCGTGGACACGGCAGACGTTGCGCGTCTGGTTATCGAAAAACATTTCATCCGCGACCTGAAAGGCAACCTGCGCAAATTTTCAATGCAGGAATTCAGGTGCGTCGCGTGCAACGAAAAGTTTCGGAGACCTCCCTTGGTGGGCAAGTGCACGGCATGCGGCGGCAAACTGTTGTTCACCATCACGGAAGGAAGCGTCGTGAAATATCTCGGGCCGACCATCAGTTTGGTCGAAAAATACCACCTGTCGCCGTACCTGAAACAAACCATCGAGATTGTGCAACGACGCATCGAAGGCGTCTTCGGCCGCGACAAGGAAAAACAAACAGGATTGGGTGCGTGGTTCGGTTAACCGTGCACGATGCTTGCCTGCGTGTGCGGAATGCCCTTCACGTGTTGGACGTGCGCTTCGTCAATAATCCCTTCCTGGATGCCGAGCGCGACTGATTTCTGACCGACCAAATTCGCGTGGTCCGCGTTCCGAAGAATATCCCCTGCTTCTGTTTCGGTCTTTTCTTCTCCCGCATAGAAGTCGCCGGTAAGATCGAGCTGCAGGTTGCCTTCCTCAAACCGTTTGCCGACTAAGTCAGCATCACACACCGCGACCAGAATACATCCCTCCTTTTTATGAACTTTAACCAATACCATCAAATCTTGCTCTTGACCGGGCGCCGAGTGCCGCAAACGCTGCACACCAACATATTGAACCCGCCTTCCTTCTTGATGTCCGTGTCCGGCTTGCCGCATTTCTGGCAGAACACGAATTCATCCGCGAACTGCCTGATCTTATCATTGATTCTGGAAGCGGGTATCTTCGCGCCAAGCACGAACAGCGCGCCCCGGAGCGCGCCTGGCGTTGCGAGCTCACGGAGGAGATATTTTGCGAGCTGGTCCATGGGGCGTCGCAGGGCCGCGGCAATCTGAGTGAGATTGCTGATGATGGTTTTCGTTCCCTCAAGCCGTCCAACGACTTTCGGGAGCTCGAACCGTTCTTTCGCGAGCACGCTTTCCGGAATCTGGCTCCGTGCGCGTGCGAGCAATGCTGCGTAGTCCATACCGACGGCAAACCCAAATACGGTTTATAAATCCTTCCTACCCAAAGCTATTTATATCGACGTCACACGAATTTGCGCATGGTGCTCGAGGCGCTCACGAACCCTTTTCGTGCAGAAGCACGCCCCTGGCCGGTGTTTCTTCTCGGCATGTTGTATGCGACCATCGCAGTGTTCCTGAGCATCTGGATTTTTGCGGACTACGCGAGCCTGGTGATGGTGTTCCTCACGGTCCTGGCGGCCGTGCCCCTTTTTTACGCGACGATGCAAGTTGAGGAACAGAAGGACCTCGTGCTTGAAACCGAAAGCGCCATCCTGAAAGAGCACAGCAAGGCGCTGACCTTCTTCATGTTCTTGTTCCTCGGGATGGTGTTCGCGTTCACGTTCTGGTACATCGCCCTCCCTGCGGGAACGTCAAGCACATTGTTCAACGTCCAGAGCCAGACCATCACTGGGCTGAACCAGCACGTCACGGGCAATTTCGTGCGCGCGAGCCTGTTCAGCAAGATATTCCTCAACAACGTCAAGGTCATGGTGTTCTGCATCCTGTTCTCGTTCATCTACGGCATGGGCTCCCTGTTCATCCTCGCCTGGAACGCAAGCGTCATCGGCGTTGCGGCAGGCAACTTCATCCGAACCCATATGGCTTCCTACGTGGAGAGCCTCGGGCTCCAAAAAGTCGCGGCCTACTTTTACGTC
>JACQNB010000006.1 GCA_016203265.1 Candidatus Woesearchaeota archaeon
GATCCAACCCACGGCGGCGACAACCACATTCGCCCACGCCGCGCCGAACTGCGGAGTGAGCGTCGGGCTGAGCCACCAGAACGCAAGCGCGAACCGCAATACGCGGTCGGTTCTTCCAAGATTTATTTTCATAGGTCAGTCACCTCGCATAAACGTGCTCAAATCCACCGTTGTGCCTTGCAGTGCGCGACGCATTTTGCGTGCATGAACGCGAACAGGTACCCGATGAGGTAGCCGATGACGGCCGTGCTCGCGAGCCCCGTGAAAAAGGTCCCGAGCGTGATGTTCGGCGCGACAGCGATTGCCGCGAAATCAATCAGGTGGAACCACAGCGTGAGCATCCGCAACGCCGCTCCCGGAAACACGACCACGAACAGCGCGCAGAGCGCGTACACGATGCCTGCCGTGATGCCGAGCGCGAGCCCCGCGGGATGGTAGGCCATTGGTTTTTTCATCTGAACACCTCTTGGTTATATCTTTTTATAGCGCAACAGCAATGAATTCGTCACGACGCTCACCGAGCTCAACGCCATCGCCGCACCGGCAATCAACGGTGAGAGCAGCCAGCCCGTGAACGGGTACAAGACTCCGGCAGCGATCGGGATGCCGAGCGTGTTGTAGAACAGCGCCCAGAACATGTTCTGCTTGACTTTCGCCATCGTCGCCCGGCTCAACGCAATGGCGCGGGGAATGTCCCTCAGGTCGTTCTTCATCAGCACGATGTCGCCCGTCTCCATCGCGACGTCCGTTCCCGAGCCCATCGCGATGCCGACATCGGCCTGCGCCAACGCCGGCGCGTCGTTGATGCCGTCGCCGATCATGGCAACCGAGCCTTGTTGCTGCAGTTCCTTGACTTTCTCTGCCTTGTGTTCCGGCAGCACGTTCGCGAACACGCTCTCGATGCCCACCTGGCCTGCGATGGCCTTTGCCGTGTGCTCGTTGTCTCCCGTGATCATGTGCACCGTCATGCCCAATTTCTTGAGCTCTTCGATGGCCTCGCGGGACGTTTCCTTGACCGTGTCGGCCACGGCGACGAGCCCGAGCACGGTCTTGCCGTGCGCCAACACCACCACGGTCTTGCCCTGCTCTTCCAGCGCGCGCATCTTCGGTTCAACCTCGCCGAGCGTTGTGTTCAGCTGCGCGCGATTGCCGATATGGTAGTGCTTCTTTCCGATGGACGCCTCGACGCCCTTGCCTGAGGTCGCCTTGAAGCCGGATATCTTCGCCAACGTCATGCCTTTTGCCTTGCGCACGATGGCCTGCGCGATGGGATGCTCGGACGCGTGCTCGATGCTTGCCGTGATGCGCAGGAGTTCCTTCTCGGTCAGGTCAGCGATGGGGACCACATCGGTCACGTCCGGCGTGCCTTTCGTGATGGTTCCCGTCTTGTCGAACAGGATGTGCCGCACCTTGTGCGTCGTCTCGAGGATGTCTCCTCCCTTGATGAGGATGCCGATTTGCGCGCCCTTGCCCGTGCCGACCATGATGGCCGTCGGCGTCGCCAATCCCAACGCGCACGGACACGCGATGACGAGCACGAGCACGGCAGCGATGAGCGCGAACGAAAACGCGCTGCCCAGCAGCATCCAGGTGATGAACGTAAGGACTGCAATGACGATGACGGCAGGCACGAAAAAGGAAGAAATCGTGTCGGCGAAACGTTCGATGGGTGCCTTGCGCCCTTGCGCGTCCTGGATGAGCCTGATGATATGCGCAAGCGTCGTGTCGGTTCCGACCTTGGTCGCCTTGATGGTGAGCGTGCCGTTCTTGTTGATGGTCGCGCCGATGACCGTGTCGCCCTTTTTCTTGTCGACGGGCAGGCTTTCGCCCGTGACCATGCTCTCGTCGATGGATGATTCGCCCGAGGTGATGACGCCGTCGACCGGGATTTTTTCCCCTGGACGCACGAGCAGCAGGTCGCCTTGTTGGACCTCATCGACCGAAATCTTGACTTCCCGCTTGCCGCGCAACACCGTGGCCTGCTTGGGCGCGAGCTCCATCAGCGTGCGGATGGCCGCGTTCGTCTTGCTGGTCGCGCGGGCCTCGAGCACTTTTCCCAGGAGCACGAACGTGATCAGGATTGCCGCAATCTCGAAGTATTGCTGCCCTCCGGTGAACAACGCATAAACGCTGTAAAAATAGGCCGCGAGCGTTCCGACGACGATCAAGGAGTCCATGTTTGCCGACTTGTTTTTGAGCGCAATCCAGGTGCCCTTGTAGAAGTCGAACGCGGCGTAGAATTGGACGGGTGTCGCGAGCAGCAACAGGATCCAAGGCGCATACGGAAGTTCGATGCCCGTAAAAAGCAATCCATCGTCCATGAACAGCATCGCGATGATGAGCGCGGGAATCGCGAATATCGCGCTGACGACCAGGCGTCGCGTCAGTTTCTCTGACTCTTGGTGATGCAGGTGTTCCGAGGGAGACATCCCTTCATGGCCTGCAGGCATCTGCATGCCCTGGTGTGACGTGCCCCTGGGCATGTCGTGCTTCATTCCCGTCATCGCGTCCGGCATCGCCTGGTAGCCCGTGTCGGTCACGGCCTTGATGAGCTGCTCTTCCGTGGCCGCATCATCATGCTCGATGGTCGCCTTCTTCATCGCGAAATTGACGTTCGCGTCCGTGACGCCTTTCGTTTTCTTGAGCGCTTTCGTGATGGTGTTGGCGCAGCTTGCGCAGTGCATGCCGGCAATCGAAAGTGTTGTTTTCATTCGTCATCCCCGCAGAGTTTTGAGCAGTACGCGCCCATGTGCGCGTCCATCAGGCTGAGTAATGGCTTGATGGTCTTGTGGTTGAGCGTGTAGATGCGTTCCTTGCCGTCTTTCCGGTCGAAGACGAAGCCGCAGAGGCGCAGTCGTTTGAGGTTGTGCGAGATGGTCGTCTGCTCAAGCCCCGTCTTCCTGCTGATGGCCCCCACGTTCAACGGTCCGTTGACGAGCGCGCGCACGATATCGAGCCGGTACTGGTTCGCCAGCGTCCCGAAGAACTGCCGGTAGGGTTGCCTAAGTTTGGTTCTCATATGATGAAAATATCATATGTTAAGAATAGCAGGTATATAAAGGTTTCTACCAGGCGAACGTTCTTGTCTCGACTGCCGGGATGCCGACGATGGTGATGGTGAACGACTTCGGCATCGTTTCCAGCGCGAACGCGAGCGTGCCTGACGTGTGGTGGCCGGACAGGGAAGGCGCGGAAACGGGCTGGTAGTCCTGTCCGTCTGCCGTGAGCGTCGTCATCTGTGCAAGGTCGAACGGCGCAAGGTCGACCGAGTGCGTGTTCGCCGCGATGCTCACCTGGAGCAGGCCATCCTTGACGCCAAGAGGAGTGAGCGCGATGGAGACGTCCCCCGTGTCGGTCGTGCCCGAATCGATGGCCGCAAATCCGCTCGATGAGCTGGGTGCCGTCGCAGGATTCGCGCCGGGCACAAACCACGCGATGAGCGCGAATGCGAGCGCACCCAGCACGAGCACCAGGACGCCGATCAGAAGGTAGTCAGTCTTGTCCATAACGCCTCCGGATGCGGTCCTTGACGAACAACACGATGGCCGTGAGCGCGATCAAGCCCCCGACCGTCCAGAAGACGATGGAGAACTGCTTCACCGCCTGAAACGGCGTGCCCGCGATGATGAGCCCGGCATTGAAGAGGATGAGGTTGCGCGAGATGCACTTTCGGCTCAGATAGAGCCAGACCGTGATGATGAGCAGCGCGAGCGCGATGAGCCACAACGGGACGGCAATCGTCGTCAGGAATGCCAATGGCATGCCGACGATGGTGATGCCGAGCACGCTCAGCAGAGCGATGATGCCGAGACAGACGCTGTGGCAGACCTGCCACGAGCCCAGGATGCTCGCGACGCCGGACACGCTGCCCGCGGCTCCCGCAAGCTTTTCCTTGAGGTGGCTATGGATTTGTTTCATGGTGTGCTCCGGTACTCTCTTGCCATTAATATCTCTTTGCTATTCCTCAAAGCAGCACGCAAGCGCAGTCTTGAGAGCTGCCCTGATGCGCGACTTCTTCATCCTCTTCTTGAGGTCGTCGATGATCATTTGAACCACGCGGGATGCATCAAT
Organism: Candidatus Woesearchaeota archaeon; assembly: GCA_016203265.1. Classification (GTDB taxonomy): domain Archaea; phylum Nanobdellota; class Nanobdellia; order Woesearchaeales; family ARS49; genus DSQK01. The sequence continues at coordinate 4,072 of JACQNB010000006.1, forward strand.
AGGAGCATCACGCCGAACGAGGTCAGGGTCGCGACCCACCAAAACGCTGTTTTCAGTGACATTTTTCCTCCGGCTTCAAATAGTGCATCGCGATATGCATCACCGGGCAGAGCAGCAGCGCGAGCCAGATGATGAGCTGGTTGCGGATGCCGAGGGCGTACACCGTGATGATGACGGCCAACGGCACGACCGCGCAAACAACCGCGAACCACTTCACTGGTGATGGCTCCGGTGCGTGCTGCGGTGCATGCCTTGGGTGCTGGACATCGTTCCGTGCATGCTGCCGTGCGAGCTTGACCCGTGTCCACCGTGCGATGCGTGATAGCCTGATCGGTCGCCCATGCGGTCCATTCTGTTGTCATACGCAAACGCGGACATGACTCCCGTAACGAGCAACAGCAATACGATGCCCGCCAACAACACCTTGTTTTTCATTTTTTTGCCTCCCGGTTCTGCAGCACCCAGAACAGGCTGTACAAATCGAACGCGTGCTTTTCAAAGTCATGCGCGGCCTTGATGTCAGATTCAAAATACTTGGTCGCGGTCTCCATCAACCGCATCGTCCCGGCAAGCAGGTGTTTGCTGATGCACCACAATTCGCCTTCCGTGTTGACGACGAGCTTCTTCAGCAGTTGCACGCGCGTCTTGCGCACCGAGTGCAGGATGTGGAGATACTCTTCCTTGTTCGTTTTCGCGGCTGTCATCGCGAAGTGCTCCTCAAGGCTGATGAGGTTCATCACCGCAAAGCTGAGGTCTTCGCGGTGCGTCAGGTCTGCCTTGTTGATCATAGCACCCCTCCGACGAACAGCATCGTCGCGACGAGCAATGACGCGAGCAGCACGATCATGCCCTGCAATGGAAGATGGTTCTTGCCGTGGTTGCTTTTGCGCAGCCAGGCGTGCGCGCCCTCGCCGGCAGACGCGAAGCCCGTGCCGACCAGCATGCCGGAAAGCAGCCTCGGCAGTCCCCAAAGCACTGCTCCGGAGAACAGGCCGCCCTTCTGGAAGCCGACAATCGTCAGGGCGACGCTTGCCAGCACGATGGCAACGCCTTGTCCGGGAAACAGCACCCAGTTCCTTCTCTTGCATACGTTGTTGAGCCAGAGCGCGCTCGAGACGATGAAGCCGCCGATGAGCACGCCCATGATGGCGTCATCGACGCCGTAGACGCGTCCGGCTCCCACGGCGACGGCCGTGGCCGCCGTGCAGACGGGACAGTGCGCCAATGCCGAAGGGATGGCAGCGAGCGCGGCAAAAATGCCGATCACCCATTTCTTGAGGCCCATTTAGCAGCCCCCTGCACCGCTGTCAACGCCGCCCGGATAGAAGATGGTCTTCCAGCGGTTCAATTCGGTCTGGATGTCCGCGCGTTCATACCCCTTGGTTGCGAGCATCTTCGCGAGCCCGAACATCGCGACGTGGTGGCCGCACGGGCAGTTGTCCTTGGCCTGCAGCGTTGAGACGCCGCAGCACGGGAGCAAAATATTCAAGCCGACGATTGTTTTCGTTTGCGCTGCGTTGAGCGTGATGCTTTGCGCGGCCTTGAGCAACTGGTCATACCCTTTGCTGTCATACGTGATGCCGTAACTCGAGGGCTCGCCATCAGTGGCTGAAACGCCGTCATGAGACGCGGGAACTCCGCCGCAACCGTCGGACGCGCCGGCAGAACCGCCGTGGTGCGCTTCCATCATCTCTTCCTGGGAGCTGAATCCTTCGTTGGACATTCCGCTTGACTGTTCGGGATGGTGCGCGGCCATCATCTCGTCTTCTGATGCGAATCCGTCCGTCGCCATGCCGGTCGCGGAACTTGAGCGTCCCGCGAACACGACCGTTCCGATGAGGAGCGCCAACAGCCCGATGACGATAATCCCGCCAACGATGTTCTTGTTCATGAGGAGCCTCCGCAGCAGCCGCCGTGCTTCTGTTTTTCCTTCTTGCAGCAGTCTTTCTGTTCTTCGCCGTCTTCTGTTTTCTTTTTCTTGAACCAGTTTAACATGGGAATCCTCCCCCTCGGTATGAGGTGAGAGAACAAGAACTGAAACGCCTTAAAGCAATACTCGTGAAACTAGTTTCATATGGCAGAAATGCAATGTACCATGATTTTACTGCTTCAGAACGATCAAATTGGTCATGCCGCGGCGCTTACGTTCGATGAGACCTTGGCCTTCCAATCGGTCCAACAGGCGCGTCACCTGCACTTTCGAGAGCTGGAGCTTCTCGACCAGTTCGTGCTGGTACAGGGTGCCTTTGGACTGCACGACGAGGTCGAAGACCTTCGCTTCGTCGCCGCCCAATGATTTCGCGGCCTTGTGGGCGTGGTGCAGGGCCTTCTCTTCCGGTTTCTTCTTGAGGAACAGCAGCAGCCCGAACCCGAACAGCGCGATGTCGCCGAACAGGCCCACGTACTTGGGCACGGCAAGCTTGTTCAGCTGCTCATACGGGCACGTGGCTCCCGTGGGGTGCTCGCATTCGCCGTTGACGCCTTCCGTGTGCCCGGAGAGCAATGCCTGCTCCGCAGCACGGATGTAGCTGAATCCCACAAAGAACAGCACGACGGCAGCGACCATGATGCCGATGCCGACGAACTTCAGGTTTACCATTACATGAATTGTAATAAAAGAGGGTTTTTAAAGGTTGCGGATGAGGGGGTGGTGTAGAAAGTCGCTTTCAGGCCGAGACGCAAGGGTCCAGCACGTCACGCGTGCAAGCCTTGCACGCTTCTTTTTAAAGAACGCCTCTCGTTTTCCGGAAAGTTTCCGGCGCCGCCGTAATGCTTCCGGAATTTCTTGCATAAAGCATATAAATTCGAAGATGCTCCTGAGTATATGGCGTTTTTCGACGAACACACGAAATGGGAGTTCAGGGAATTCGGCGATGATGTGGGCAAGCTGTTGCGAACGGATTTGCGCAAGCCCGAGAACATGCGCAAGCTCCTCGATGCCATCGGATGGACAAAATGGGAGAATCGGTCGGCGCAGCGATAATCATGGTCGAAGCCATCGATGACGATGGGCATATCAGATATCTTCTCACGATTAAGGAAGATGGTCTTCCTCGCGACCACGTCACGCAAATCATCAGGAACATCTCCCGCATGCGCGATGACGTCAGCTACGCCAACTTCAAGGAATCAGTCGGGTAAACGTACGAGAAGTCAGTGCTATTTGTTGGCTTTTTCCCATAACAAATCAAACAGTATTCGCTGTTCTTTCGCGAATGTGGGGTGGCGGATGATGAGCCCGAGTGGATTGTTAATGTCCGTCATCAAAAGTGCCACGTTATCGCCGTAGACGTATTGCGCGATTGGCACGTCTTTCATTCGCGGGATGAATCGTGTTTCGCGCAACGCCTTCTTATCGTTCGCTTTTATGATGCGTAGGGTGTCAGGTGTGCGTTCTGTGAGAAGTTTGAGCGAAATCCCTAGTTCGGCACGTTTTTGAACTTGATGTTGCGCGGCGAAAGGCAGTAAAGTAAAAAGTGTGCTGACGTCGCCGAATGCAACAATAGGTTTGCGCACCTTGAGAAGATCATTGAAGACTGATTTGATGCCCTCCTTTCCTTCAAGGAGTTCAACGACGGGTCCTTCCGGAATGGCTGTCTGCAGTTTTCGGAGATTACCCAGGACTTCCTGGATTCTCTGCTTTTTTTCGTCAAGACTCGAAATGAGTTTTTGGGGATCTTCGGCCGTAAAATGCAGGATTTTATTTCTGACGAGCGAGCCGACAAGCCCGCGTTCGCGCAAGGTTTTCAGGATATCATAGGTTGTTGTCCTTATGAGATCTGCTCGTTCCGCGACTTGGTTGACAGTAGCGGGTCCAAGCTGGAGGAGCGCAAGGTAGACTGTCGCCTCCTTCTCGCTCAGCCCCCAATCCTTCAAAAGGGTCAAATAGTCCGCCATAACCGTTATTTTATGAGTGAAGTATATAAATTTGTCGTAGATTTTCGACAGCAAATATTCATATAGTTAGGCACCATTACTGAGAAGTAACGAAACGGGAACATATCCCGGAAAAGTGGAGATGACAAAATGACACAACCTGAACGAAAACATTGCCAATTGGTGCTGGCAAAGAAGCCAACATATGAACTGGTGCAGAGAGAAATTGAAGCCAAATTCGGCAAAGCGAAACTCGTGCATTGGATGTTACAACAAGGGGGCGATACAGAGTTCGGCAAACGGTATGATGTATCTGCGGAATATATCCGACCCTCTGCGCCGAAGGAACCACTGTTCACTGGTGAGCTTGGTGTGACTCTGGAAGCACGTGTCGAGCATGACTCGCTTGTTGAGCCGGGGACATGCATCGCGACTAAGACGGGCGGAGTGCCTTTCATATGGTATTTCGCGCGTTCGCCAGGTTGTAAACCAAAGTTTCCTGAATGGGACAAATATATGGAGGCCCTAAAGCCCGAAGAGCTCGGAGAAAGCATCCGCAGCAAGTATGAATGGGAAGTCGAAACGGGCGCGGAAACAAGAAAGCTCGTGCTCAAGCAACGCGAAAAGACTGAAACGCAGCGCGACGGCAAAACTGAGTTCCGGGCGTTGATTGACGATGAGCTCCTGCGCGTGATGCGGGGTTATTGGCCGTTGCTGAAGAAATGATTTTTTCCTTTTTTGGTTATTTTTAAAGCGCAGGAAAGAAACGCATAACGTTATCTGGAACCTTCGTTCAATAACGTGCGACTTGCCGCGTCTAAGCGGCGGTAAACTCTTATTTGGTTCATGATGAAGTGTTTAAGACTCTTCGCAATGTCTGGATGCGACTTGATTTGTTTGAGCGTGTAGCGTATCGACCCTAATACTCGATGCCGTGCGAATGGAAGGATTGCCTTTCTTTCATCTTTATTCAGCGGGAAAATCTTTTGATACGCGTCCATGAACGTTTTGAATCCCGCCAAATCAGTGCTTCTCGATCTGATGAAAATTGCCACCAGCGTGACTGCAAGCTCGTATGAAAAATAATCTTTATGTGCGTCATCGAAGTCAAGAATTGCAACCAATTTGTTTTTCCGCACGAGCAGATTATCCGGGCGGAAATCTGCGTGTATCATTCCTGTACGTAAACGGCTTCTTTTCACTTCTTTGAGTTCTCGTGAGATTTTTGCGTATTCTTCCTTCAGGTCAAGAGTGCCTACTTTTGGCATTTCTTTTGGGGAACGGAAAGGAGTCTCTTTCCAGGGGCTTAGTTTCGGCCCGGATTGTAAGTAAATATCCATTCTTGCGAGCGTTTCACCCATTGCGCGGGCCAATGACTGATTAGCCCTTTTGGGATGCATGCCCGTGACAAATTCCTGAATGATTACCTTTTTACCTTTAAACGTAACAAGCTCCTTGCCGGACGCCTTGAGCGTCCTTGGAACAGGCACTTTTCCGCGAAGAGCGAGAAATATCCTTAATTGCCCCTTAATATCGGACGCTGGAGTTTTCTCGAAGATTTTCAGCACGTACACTCCCTTCGTCGTCTTAACAAGATAAACGGTGTTGGCTAAGGCGTTCGGCATGTGGCGGTGAGAAATGTGCTTGCCCAAATGGTATTGAGAAAGAACCTGATTGAATTCCTCTTTTGTTGCCGGAGTAAGGATAACCATGCTTGATAGGGAATCGCGTGACTATTTATTGGTTCCTTCACCTTCTCGCACTGAGTGAATGAACGTGCCTTCAAATCCATCAACAAAGCCTTATTTCGTCAACCAACAGTCCTTATCGCACACTTTGGCCTTGAGCTTCTCTTCAATACGCAACAATTGATTGTACTTGCTCGTTCGCTCGCCGCGGCAGGGAGCTCCGGCCTTCAGTTGCTGCATACCCAAGCCGACTGCTAAATCAGAAATGAAGTGGTCCTCGGTCTCGCCCGAACGGTGCGACACCATGACGTTCCAGTTCGCTTTCTTCGCCAGTTGCGCGGCGTCCAGCGCTTCCGTGAGCGTCCCAATCTGGTTAATCTTCAACAAAAGACAGTTGGCTGACTTCGCCGCAATCGCCTTCCTGATCCGGTGCACGTTCGTGACGGTCAAATCGTCCGCGACGACTTGCATCTTGCCCTTCACTTTCCGCGTCAAGCGCGCAAAGTCAGCGAACGCCTCCTGGTGGAACGGGTCTTCGATGCTGACGATGGGGTATTTCTTCATCAGATCAAGATAAACGTCAGTCAATTCACCGGCAGAAATGTGCTTGTTGCGGATCAAATAGTTGCCGTGATGATAGAAGCTCGACGCCGCGACGTCGATGGCGAACTTGACTTGTTTTTCGTAGCCCAAAGACTCGACTGCCTCCGACAACAAATCCAACGGCTCTTCCACGAGCTCGCACATGTTGGCGCCCCCGCCGTGGCAATGCGGAGTGAACCCGCCTTCATCGCCGACGTTCGCTGACTCCTTGCCGTACTGCTTGACAATCAATTCGCGCAATGTGTGATACGTTTCCGTGCCGATGCGCAAGCTCTCGGCGAACGTCTTGCCGAACGGCACGATCATGAACTCTTGAAAATCAATATTGGTGCCTGCGTGCTTGCCGCCGTTGATGACGTTCATGAACGGCGCGGGCAGAATGAACTTCTTGTTGCCGCACAACGCACCAAGATAGTCGTACGTGTGCGTGCCCAAAGTCACGGCTGCTGCTTTCGCGCACGCCAAGGACACGCCCATGATGGCGTTCGCGCCTAGGATGGACTTGTTCGCGGTCCCATCCAAATCAATCATCACCTCATCGATTTGGCGTTGGCTTCGCACGTCCATGCCCATTACACGGGGAGCAATGCGTTTGTTCACGTGCTCCACAGCCCGAAGCACACCCAAGCCATGATAGCGTTTGCCTCCATCTCTGAGTTCGAGCGCCTCATGCACTCCTGTTGACGCTCCGGAAGGCACCATTTCCCTGCCAAAGCGTCCAGCGCCCGTATACACGTCCACTTCTACTGTGGGGTTGCCGCGCGAATCAAGGACTTCCCGTGCTTTGACGTTGGTGATGGTGTACATCGTTCACACCTTGAAATTTTCGCAGACTTCCTCATAGAGCGAAGTCCAGAGCATTCCGAAGCTCAGCCCGAACAGCAGCTCTTCGATGGGAACGCGCAAGAGCGTGATGCCGGACAACGCAGTCATGTTCCACGTCGTTGCGATCCAGCCGGGAGCAATCGCGTCCGTGAGCGCAAGTGAAATCCAGTAAACTGCCGCGAACGCTATTCCTCCGAACACGAGGTGTTTGCGCAGTTGCGGATGGATAAAGAACGCCCACACAGCTCCTAACAGGCACGCAAAGCTCGAGACATAGATGATGTTCCACGCGGGAAACGCCCGGGCGAATATCGCGAGCCCGGCAATCGCGAACAGCAACGGCGTGTAGCACAAGCAATACTTCGCGCAGCAGACGCCCTTGACGCGAAAACGTTGTTTGACGATGATTTCGTAGAGCCCTCCCGCGAGGCCTCCCAGGACGAACATCAGCAGGAAACTCTCAATGTCAACGCGGTACTGCAGGCCGAGGTTGAAGAGCGTGCTCGGCGTCCAGTATTCAGGAA
>JACQNB010000025.1 GCA_016203265.1 Candidatus Woesearchaeota archaeon
AAGCTTGTTTTGCACGGTTTCAAGTCCTTTGCGCGGCGTACTGAAATTCCGTTTGGCGACCAGTTCAACGTCGTGCTCGGGCCGAACGGCTCCGGCAAGTCAAACATTCTTGACGCCTTATGTTTTGTGCTTGGCAAATCATCAGCCAAGGCGCTGCGCAGCGAGAAATCAGCCAACCTGCTCTACAACGGTGGCAAGTCGAAAACGCCGGCGAAAAGCGGTGAAGTATCCCTCTTCTTCGACAACAGCAAAAAAACCTTTCCCACGCCAGAAAAAGAAGTCAAAATCAGCAGAATTGTCAGGGCGAGCGGCGCCAGCGTGTACAAAATCAACGACGAAGTGCGCACGCGCCAGCAAATTCTTGAACTCCTCTCGCTCGCCAAAATAAATCCGGACGGCTATAATGTCATCCTTCAAGGAGACATCGTGCGGTTTGTCGAGATGCCGCCGGAAGAGCGGCGCCTGATTGTCGAGCAGATCGCCGGTATCTCCCTCTACGAGGAAAAAAAGCAAAAAGCCCTGAACGAGCTGGGCAAGGTCGAGGAAAAGCTCAAGGAATCCGACATTGTCATGAAAGAGCGTGATGGCCGGCTGCGCGAGCTGAAAAAGGAAAAGGAGCAGGCGCAGGAATACAGCGACCTCCAGCACAAGATAAAAATCAACAAGGCGTCCCTGCTGCATCAGCAGATTGCCGAAAAGAAGGGCGAGCAGGAAAAGCTCGACGGCCAGCACGCTGCCGAGAAAAAGGCGTTTCAGGAAAAACAGGACCTTCTGCTCGCCTCCAAAGACCGCATAAAACAGCACCGCGCCGGCATCGACGCCATCAACCGGGATGTCGAGCAGCGCGGCGAAAAAGATCAGGTCCTCATCCACAAGGAGGTTGAAAAGCTCAAGGTCGACTCGGCATCATCAAAAAACCGTGTTGAGGCCGTGAAGAACGAGCTCGTGAAAATAAAACAGCGCAAGGCCCAGCTCCGCCAGAATGCCGACGACATCGCCGAAAAAATCAAAAAACAGGAGCAGGACCAGTCAGTTCTGCGCAGCGAGCTGGCGGCCCTTGAAAAGGAAAAAAGCCAGATTGAAAAACGCGTCGGCGAATTCAAGAAAAAAAACAAGCTGGACAGCGCCGTGGAGATCGAAAAAAGCATTGACACGCTCGACAAGGAAGCGGAAACAAAACAAAAAGAAATCCTTGACCTGCGCCAGAAACAGCAGGAACTGCTCCGCGAAAAAGACAAGCTTGAATTCCAGATTCAGGCGGTTGACGACCAGCTTCAGAAAATTCTCGAAGTTGAAAAGGAAAATCAGGCGCAGGTCAACGAGCTGAAGCAGAAAAAGCAGGAATTCAAAAAAGCAACCGTCGAACTCGCCAAGCTCGTCAATGATGACAGCGCCCTCGCGGCGAATCTGGGGACGGCAAAGGGCACGCTGCATGTCGCGCAGGAAAACCTCTCAAAACTGCAGGCGCGCACGATTTCCATCCAAGAGGCGCTCGAAGCCGACACCGCAGTCCAGAAAGTGCTCGGCCAGAAAAACAAGATTGCCGGCATCCACGGTACGGTGGCTGAACTAGGCGTTGCCGAGTCAAAATACTCGCTCGCCCTCGAAATCGCCGCTGGCAGCAAGCTCAAGAGCATCGTCGTTGACACGGACAAGACCGCCGTCGCCTGCATCAAGTTCCTCAAGGAAAACAAATACGGCATCGCCAGCTTCATTCCCATGAACAAAATCAGGGGCCCGGCGGCGCTTTCCGACCTCGGCACGCTGAAAACAACCGGCGGCGTTGACGGGCTGGCCATTGACCTGCTCCAGTTCAAGCCACAGTACAAAAATGTCTTCAGCTATGTGTTTGGCAACACGCTCGTTGTCGAGAATATTGACGCCGCACGCCGCATCGGCATCGGCCGCGTGAAAATGGTCTCTCTTGACGGCGACCTCGCGGAGCTTTCCGGCGCGCTGCAGGGCGGCTACCGCGGCCGGCAGGGGCGTGGGCTCGGCTTCCAGGAAAAGGAAGTCGCTGCTGACCTCGAGAAATGCCAGAAAACCGTGCGCGACCAGGAACTGCTCATCACGCGGCTTGATGGTGAGCGGAAAAAACTCGATGAGCAGATTACCCGCCTGCGCCAGTTCAAGGCCGACATCGAGGGTGATGTCATCAAGCTCGAAAAAATCCTCCACCTTGACACTACCGACATGGATGCGTCCCGCAAGGTGCGCACCGACTTTGAAAAAGCACTCGCCGACGTGCAGAAAAACATCCGCGTCGTGGAGGACGCCATTGAAAAGCAGAACGAGCTGCTGACCAAAAACCGCGTCCAGAAACAGGAGCTCCGTTCAAAAATCGCCGACCTCCGCAACCCTCTTCTCGTTGCCGAACTGAACGCGTTTGAGGAAAAGCGCAAACAGCTCCTCGACGCCCAGCTCAAAAAAGAGTCCGACATCAAGACGATTGACTCCCAGATCCAGAACGTGTTCGCGCCGGAGCGGGAAAACATCAGTAAGATCATCAAACAGCACGATAAGGAAGAAGATGACTTCAAGCAGGAACTGGCCTCGCTTGAAAAGCTCATCACTGAAACCGGCGTTGAGCTCAAGCAGAAGGAAGAACAACAACGAAAGTTCCACGAGCAGTTCAAGGAGCTTTTCACGCGGCGCGCAAAACTCGACGAGAGCATCAAAAAAGAGGAAGAAAAAATTGAGCAGGTTGGCGAGCATGCGCGCAAAATCGAGCTGAAAGTCAACGGCATCTCCATTGAGCTCTCGCGGATTATGGCAGAACGGGCTGCGCTGGAGCATGAATTCAAGCAGTACGAGGGCATCGCGGTCATCGACAAGCCCGCCGGCGAGCTGAAGCGGCAGATAACCTCGTGGGAGGCGACGCTCGTGCGGCTCGGTAGCATCAACCTGAAGGCCCTTGAAATTTACACGACCATCGAAACCGAATTTGCCGAACTCCTCAAAAAGAAGGAAAAGCTCGTGCACGAAAAAGAGGACGTGCTCATGCTCATGAACGAAATCGAGACCAAGAAAAAATCGTTGTTCATGAAAACATTCGACGTGGTCAATGAAAACTTCAAGACGCTCTTTTCCGCGCTGTCGACCAAAGGCGAGGCATCGCTGGTGCTTGAAAAGCCGGAAAGCCCCTTTGACGGCGGACTGTTTGTCAAAGTCCGCATCTCGGGCAACCGGTTCTTGGACATCCGCAGCTTGTCCGGCGGCGAGAAGACGCTCACCGCGCTCTCATTCATTTTCGCGATTCAGGAGCACGAGCCCGCGTCGTTCTACATTCTCGACGAAGTGGACGCGGCGCTGGACAAGAGAAATTCGGAACGGTTCGCGCAGCTTATCAAGAAATACACCGGCAGCGCCCAATACCTTGTCATCACCCACAATGACAGCATCATTGCGGAAGCATATCGGCTGTATGGAATCTCGATGGACGAGCACGGCGCGAGCCAGGTCACCAGCTTGAAGGTGTGATTA
>JACQNB010000023.1 GCA_016203265.1 Candidatus Woesearchaeota archaeon
GTCTTGCCGCCGACGAAGAGCGTGCCCGCCTTCGAGCCGTCACGTTCAGACCACGTGAATTCGCACTATTGCAATGGAGTGAAATCCGCGACGATCGTTCCGCCGATGGCAATCGTTTTGTCCACGTTGAACGTCTTCAGGATGAATGCATGTTCTTTGGAATCCTCGTTCGTGATGGTGAGCTTGATGCGGTCGCCGGGAATGACCGTGAGGATGGGCGGCTGATACCCGTCGCTGTCAATCGTCATGATGATGTTTTTGGTGTTGCCGGTGGGCTGGATACCGTCAGCAGAGGAAGTCTGTCCGCCAATCGTGCTCGTCACGCCGGAAACGGGTTCGGGCTGCGACGCACTTGGTTGTGATGCGGGAGTCGGCGCGCTCGGCTGCTGCCACGCGGGCGTCTCTTGCGTCGCGGGCGTGCACGCCACCAACAATACCATCAGGACAAAAAACAGTTGTTTCATCAGTGCACCTCGATTGCGCCGATCATGGCATCATGGCCTGACCCGCAGAACGTGTTGCAGCGGTATTCGAACAGGCCCCGCCGCGTGGCATCGAATTCGATGATGGTGACGACCCCTTGCGGCGTCTGCTCGTTGACGCCGAATGCAGGCAAGGAAATGCCGTGGTCCTTGTCCGCGGCAGTGACGAGCAATTTCACGTGGTCTCCTGCCGAAACCGTGATGAGCGCGGGCTCGAACGAGAAGCTGGTTGCCGTGAGCTCGAATTCCTTGGTCTGGCCAGTCAAGGAAACCGTTTCCGCCGCGCAACCGGCCAATACCACCAACACCAGATACCCGAGCCACCTCATACACCTTCTGTAACGGTGCTGATTTAAAAACGTTCTGGTGCGTCAGCACAAACTATTTAAACACAACACCCTCGACAAACCGCATGGACAAATCGAAGTTCTGGTGCACGGGCTGCAAGTACAAGTTCGAACGCTCGAAGCAGCCGAACCTGTGCCCGTACTGCGGCAAGAACGCAGTCGAACCTGACGTGTCGAAAGGCGCGGAAGACCTGCTGAGAGAAGTGTCGAGCATCGGCGACGATTAACGATAGGCTTCTTCGATAAGCCGGGAAACGATCGTGTACGGCAGCTGCATCATGCGGATGGCAGCCATGAACAGGCTGTATCCTTCTTCGGGTGTGAACGTGAGCTTCTCAGTGCATTCCAATGGTTCCTGATTGTGATACGCGAACCAATCCTCTTTTTCCATGAAACGTGAGGCAATGCGCAACTTGCCGCCGGAACGGTACGGCACCTGCAATGAATGTGCGTCGGTGAACGCGGCCGTCTGTCCTTTGACCGACCGCGAGGAGTGCATGGCAAATGCCTCAAAATCCTCTTCGTCCCGGCACCATTCTGCCGCATTGACTTTGAGCTTGTGTTTGGGGCATTCGGTTCCCGCGAATTGCGCCACGGTGAACAGGAACGCAGGCCAATTCTGCCGACTGATGTCAATCTGGTTCGATTGGTCGGTGATGATATAGACTTCGGGAACATCGACCGTATGCTGTGCCACAACAAGACGCGAAAGGTCAGGCATGGAAAGGGTCGTCTTCAGGCGTGATTTGCGCCAGCTGCAACGATTGGTGTAGGGATATTCTCCCACCCAGAACGCACCGAGCGCAAGACGCGTGTCCATGGCGCTCGGGAACCCGCAGAGATTGTCCAGTTCGAGCTGTTCCTGAATGATGACTCCATGATCCTGCAGGTGAGCGGGAACATTCTCATGTTCGGGAATGGAGGGCACGGAAGAAGGTCGGTCGCCGAAGAGCGAATAGAGACGTTCTGCAATGCCCGCATAGGCAAGCTTCCGATACGCTGATTGTGAAATCTCAACCTGCAGCCCCACAAAACGCGCACACCGAGAACGCTATTTAAGCATTATGTCAAAAGAAAATAACCATCAGATTGTCGCAAGGGCCTTCCGCAGCAATGCCTCGACGCCCGCCAAGACACCACGCAGCTCGTCGTTCTCGAGCAATCCCGCGACTTTCGCGATTTCATGCGCGGCGACGAACACCTTTCCGTCGTCCTCATACACGACCACGTTGCACGGCATGAACAGGCCCATCAGCTTGTCCTTGCGCAACGCGTCGTGCGCCAGGTCGGGCTTGCACGCGCCGAGAATTACGTAATTCGGATGGTCGACGTTCAGCTTCTGCTTCAGCGTCTTGCGCACGTCAATCTCGTGCAGAATGCCGAAGCCCTGCGCAGCCAACGCGTCGCGCGTCTTCTGCACGGCGACATCAAAAGGCAAATGCACTGCGCGCTTGATGCCGTAGCTCACGAGGTCACGTTCACGTACTTCATCTCCAGCTGTGCGACGTTCCTGAACACGTACGCGCCGTCGCTTTCCACGGTGCCGACGCTCGGCCAGACCTGGTCCAATGCCGGATACAACGATGGTTCTCCGGTGAGAATGATGGTCGGCACTGCCGTGATCGTGTACTGGTCGACGAATTGTTTGCCTTCGGGGACGTTGATGTCAAGCGTTGTTTCCGACGCGATGAACATGCCAAAGTTCTGCAGGATGGTCTTGTGCAGCGAGACGTTGTAGCAGTCCGCGCACGTGCTGTCATACAATGAAATCAGGTTGACCTTTCCTTTGATGCTCTTGCTCGCCAAATCATAATACGGCGGACTGATGACTCGCACGACATAACTGCCGTCGGGCGCGATGTCTCCCACTTGCGTCCACGCCTGCTGCAATGATTCGTACGCTCCGGCGTCAGGGGAAAGGATGGCCGCCGGGAGCTTGGTTAACTGATACGTTTCGATTAATTGCTTGCCTTCCGAGCTCGAGGCAGCGAACGTCGTTTCGTCCGCGATGGCGACGCCGAACTGCGTGAGCTGCGATCCCAGAAGGGTCAAGTCCGTGCAGTTCTGGCACGAGTCTGCCTTGACATACTGGATGGAGACCAAGCCGACCGTAGATGCAGATTTGACATCATAATACGGCGCGGGAGCCTGCATGACGAACGCGTCATTGTTTTTCGCGAATCCCTGCAATTGCACCTTGTCCGTGTCTCCCTCGACAATGATGACGGGTAGGTGCATGATGTCATACTCTTGCATCAAGCGTTTCGCACGTGTGTCCGTGCTGGAAATCTCATTTGCTTCGACCTCGAATTCCTTGCTTGTTTTCAACTGCCCGAAAATTGAGTTGAGCCCGATGCAGTCCTCGCAGTCGACCGTGATGAGCGTTGCCTCAAGCTCTGGTTTTTCCGGGCCCGCGACGAGGGTGTTGATGCCCGCGATTTGGTACGCGTTGAAGAGAAGGACGACTCCAATCAGGACTGAAAGGACGATGTGGATAGGTTTGAAAAGCTGATGATGGCTCATAGCGGACACCCCGTCAATGACGACAATCGTTGTAATGATTGGACATTCTCATAGAGCTGTCCGTCGATCTGCCACGTCGGCGTCTTCTTGATGCCGGGCAGGTCGCGGTAATCCCGGTAATCGAGATACTTGAAGCTCTTGCCGAACATGCCTGCCTGTTCTTTCGTGTACTGGCACCACTCGATGGCGCCGTACATCACCGCGCCCTTTTCCGTCAGGCATTGCGCGAAACCGTCCAGCTTGCCGGGCAGCGCGAACACGACGCCCGCGATGATGACGATGATGACAGCCAACGAACCGAGCCCCCACAACAGTTTGCGCCGACGCGAGCTTGTGGCCGCGAGTTTCGCTTGCAATGCCTGTTCGCGCTCGACGTTCCTCTGTTCCTGCTTCAGGCGAAGCTGCTCATGACGGTCCATGGAACCTCAATCAGAGGGAGAACGTCTCGACGCTGTCGTCCACCGCGCACGGGTCTTCCTCAACGCCGGCTCCGACGCCGCAACCGCCGCCCACGGGTCCCGAGGGGGGATCGTAGGACGCGTTGCCGGACGTGCATCCGGAAACGAAGACCAAACCAACGAGCGCCAGGAGCGCCAAGACCATCAGTGCTTTATTCATGTCAACATCCTCCGACCATTGTAGGCAAATTCGCAAGTCCGGACGGCACGCTTGCGCCGCTGCCGGACGACTGCACCGACACGCCGCCGGTGCTGATTTTTTCCTTGATCGCGTTGATCTGGAACGCCTGCACGCCCGTGAGGACGAGCAGGATGCCAAGCACAATCGCGATGATCATCGTTTTGTTCATGGTAGTAACCTCCACATGTCTGCCATCAGCAACCCCCGACCATATTCGGCAAGCTGTCAAGACTGCCACCGACATCGGTGTTTCCTGCCTGCAGTTTCTGCAGCAGCTGATTGTCATTCAATGAGGCAGCCGTGAGCTCGAGTCCGTTGTTCACGAGCGCGACGCCCTTCTCGACCATGTTCTTGGGGTAGAACATCGATTTCCAGCGCGTCAGATCCCAATAAATCTGGTCGTTGGTCCACGTGTCCGGGTGCTGCGTCACGAGATACTTGGTGAGCCCCCGGAACGCAGCCGAGTGGCTGCAGCCGCACAGGTCGCGGCCGTTTGCATCCGTGACCGCGGGAGCTGAACAGCAGAATTCGCAGGAGATGTGGCTCGTGACCGCGATATACCTTTCTTTCTGTTCCGGCGTCAAGGATGTTGTCGGGATGGCGCGGTCAAGTTTTGCCAAGGTCGCGAGCCCCGCGACCGGGTCGTCGAAGCTCACGCCGAGCTCGGCGCCGTATTCTTCCGGCGTTCCCGTCGGGATGAGCTCCTTGATGACGCTGTTGACGACGTCGTCCGAGGCCGCGAGTTTCGCGCCGCCGGACCCTTTCGACGCGATTGCTCCGGACACGACCGGACCCGTGCCGGTCGTCATCAGCGCATTGACCTGCAGGATCTGCAGTTGGTTGAACAGGATGACCAATGCGACGATTGCGACAAGCAGCATGCTCAATTTTTCGGCCGAAGAAAGGGACGGTTCGTGGTGCGCGTGATGCGGTGCGTGATGCGAAGTTTCCGACGTTGCGTGCTCAGACGTCTTCGCCTCTTTTTTCGCAGGCTCTTCGCCCGGTTGGAATACTTTTATTGCCATGCGACACCCCTTTCGCTGACGCGCGACTGTTGATATATAAACATTCTGTTCCGCATCATTTACAAATACCGTAACAGTTCCCCTATTTAAGCGTTGTGAATGCGTTACAGGATGCGTAAACTATTTATAGTCTGCAGGGATACGCGAACGCATGAAAGAACTCGAAGTCAACGCATTGCTCAGCCCGCTGGAAGCCGACATTCTGAAGGTCATCTGGCCGGACAAGAAGATGAAGGTGCGCCAGATCCACGACACGCTCAAGAAGAGACGGAAAGTCGCGCTCAGCTCAGTCGCCGTATTGCTCGACCGCCTGCACGGGAAGGGCATCGTCGACCGCGTCGCCGAGACCGCGAGAGGAGGCACGCGCTACACGTACTTCCCGACGCAGACGCGCAACGAGTTCGAGCAGAACGTCGTGAAGAGCGCCGTCGACAAGCTCATCGACGCTTTCGGCCCCGTGGCCGTGAACTATTTCAACGACCGATTCAACAAAAAGAAGTGAACGCATGAACCTCATCGCAAGCATCGCGACGCCGTTGAACGTCATCATCACCGTGACGGCCGTGCTGGCGGCCTATCTCGTGCTGCAGCGCAGCAAGAAAACGTCGAGCATCTCCGCGAAGGTGTTCCTCATCTACGCGCACATCGCGCTCCTGCTCGTTCCGGTCGCGGCAATCGCGTATTCCGGCGGCTGCGCCATGACGCCCTGCACGACGCAGACGCTGCTGTTCGCGGCGCCGTTCATCCTCGCCGGCGTCCTTGTCGGCGCGGGGTTGCTCGGCTACTTCCTGCTGCCGAAATGGTACGGACGGCGTTTCGGCACGCTGCCGGCGGACAAGCGCATGCGGCAGTTTGTCGCGTCGCACGCGAAAAAGTACGGCCTGAACCCCTCGGTGCATCTGCTCGACACGGCCTCGCCCGTCGCGTTCTCATTCCGCTCGTGGAAGCCCGCCATTTTTATTTCGGTGGGCTTGATGGACCTGTTGACGCCGAAGGAGGTGGAGGCCGTGCTGTTGCACGAGCTCGGCCATCTCGTGCACAAGTCGTCGTTGCTCACGTTCGCCACGAAATTGACGCAACGCATCAGCCCGGTCGCGTTCTTCGCCAAGCTCCAGGCGACGCAGGACGAGGAACAGTACGCGGATGCGTTCGCGGCA
>JACQNB010000035.1 GCA_016203265.1 Candidatus Woesearchaeota archaeon
ACGACGTGATCCTCGCCTCGATGCGGTGGAACCCTTCGCCGAACTTTTCCGTCAGCGTGAAGGTGCCGGGTTCGCTGATGTCCAAGGCAGCGCGGCCGTCGACCAAGACGGTTGCCGAGACTGCCTTTTGCGTCTTGCTCGCCCAGCCGACGGTGACGGTGAACGTGTTGTCCACGTTCGCGACGGTCTTGTCCGGACCGTCGATCTGGACCCAGGCGTCGTCGCTGGTCGGGTTGAGCTTGATGGCGTTGAACGTGATGCCGTGCGTGCTCGCGAACAGTCCCACATCACCCAAGGACGCGCCAAGGTTCGCCTGCCCGTCCGTGACGAGCACGACATTCTCCCCGTCACGGATGTTGTTGAGGATGCCGTCGCCGAGCGACGAGCTCATGCCGGACGCGATGCTGTGCTGTTCGACATTGATGACCTGTTCCAATCGTGCCTTCAAATTGTCGCCGATGTCGTCCGGGAAGACCGACATAGAACCAGAGTGGTCGACGAGAATCTTCAAAGAAGGGTCACCCTCGATCGTCTTTTGGCGCTCGGCGAACGGCGAGGATAACGCCAGGACTAACACGATGATGGCAAGACTGCGCAGGATGAGGATGACGAACTGCTGCCTGCGCCGCATGGCCTTCGTGAACTTGTCTTCCGCCAATTTGACGAAGTCCCGGCGTAGGATGAGGAACATGATGACCAAAAGGAAGGGGATTGCGATGAGCCATTTCGGATGCTCGACGTGGCCGAGGAACGTGGTCCACCCGCTCACGAGGAGGTCTTGGAAGCTCACACGTCACCCCTCAATTTGATGTACAGGAGCTCGCCGAACAGGAGGAAGAGCGAGACCAAGAGCAACGCCCACTCCCACTCAAACTTTCTCTTCTCTTTCACCGGACTGAACGCGACGTCCTCGATCTGGTCGCCTAACTTGTCCCGCGGATTCACATCAGATTCTTCCTCGCTCAACAGGTTGACGGCAATCGTGCGTTCGGGCATGCGATATAATCCTGCCTTGTCGAAAAGGAGTCTATTGGTCGTGATTTTGCCCGTGGGCGTGACGACATCAGTCTCATGGTCCAACAGGAGCGTGTTCCCGGTGGCGTCGTTCATGCCGCGGATGTCCTTCTGGTCGGTCGCGTACTTGATGAGCTCGTGCCAGAAGATGGGGTAATAGGGCGAGAACTTGAAGTCAGAGCCTTTCTCAAGGATGCCGTAATAGATGAGCTTGCCCCCTCCAGGAACGGTGGCAACCGTGATGATGCCCGTGTCATTCCCGACGGCGGCCACTGACGTGACTCCCGGCTGGAGCACGGTCGTGAAATACGTCGGAAGCTTTCCGAACTCGATGTTTTTGGTGAACCGCGTGGGATTCTCGACGCGCGTCATGCCGTTCGTGCCCGTGCCCGTGAGCCCGAAGGGAATCAGGCCGCGGTAGTCGGTGCCCAACGACTCGTCCTGCGCCGTGACGATGACGGTCTTCTGGTCGTTCTGGACGTCCTTCAGCAAGTCATCGTACGTGCCGGGCAGCACTTCAGCCGGATTGACGTTGTGGATGATGGTGATGTCGAAGTCCCCTTTCGGAATGATGGGCGGCGTGCCGATGGTCAGTTCGACAATGGGCGACGCTTTCAGCGCGTTCTGCAGGAACGCGCTCGGGTTGTTCGTGATAAGGAGTACTTTGACGGGCTTGTAGTCGGGCGCGCTCGTGCGGATGACGTTGTCGACGGGAAAATGGTCTTCGGGCGCGAGCGTCAGCTCCGCGACATTGGGCAACGTCTTGAAGACGTACGGCTCGACGCCTTTCGCGGGGATGGTGAGTTGCTTGCTGGTTTCAGCAACCGTTAATGTCACGGTGACTTCCTGCTCATTATAGTTCTTGATATACGCCGTCGTCACGTCATCTTCCACGACCAAGTCAACGAATCCAACGTTGTTTTTGCCTGTTTCTGCGACATTGATGAAGTTGACGACCAAGCCGCGGCTGGTGAGGACTGCTTTCGCGATTTCCGGTTCGACGCCACTGGTCGCAAGGAAGTCGCTGACAACCACGACTCTTCCTTCTTTCCCTCGGAGGATTTCTCCTGCGAGAATGATGGCGTCGCCGATTGCCGTTTCCGTGTCAAACGGTTCTGCCAAATTGAGGTACGCAGCCGCATCGCCCGAACTGACTTCCTGCACGCCGATGCCCGGACGGTTCCTGGCAACGATGACCGTGTTTCTCGTCGTCAATGCTTCCTTGGCCGCGTCGACTGCCTTTTCGAAGCGTGTGGAACTCCCTTCGGTCGTCTGCATGCTCGCGCTCGAGTCGAGGACGATGACGGTATTTCTTGCCGTGATGTCGTGGTTGATGCTGATGGACGGCTTCGACGCAGTCAATGCGAGCAAGAGGATGAGCAACAGTTGGACAAGGAACAGGAAGTCATGGACAAACATGCGGAAGAAGCTCAAGAGTTTGCTTCTGCCTGAAGCCTTCATGAAGAACATCAAGCTCGGGATTTCCTTGACTTTCGGCTTCGGCTTGATCAAATAGAACAGGATGAGCGGCACTAAGAGGCCTAGCCACAACAGTCCGCTCGGTTCTCCGAAGGAGATAGGGCCGAGGTTCATGAACACCAATTTTAGTATAGGAAAAGGTATACTGATACTTATAAAGGTTTTGATTGGCTATAATCTAGTAAATGCATTACCGCAAA
>JACQNB010000026.1 GCA_016203265.1 Candidatus Woesearchaeota archaeon
GCACGACTCGCTCGCACAAGCGCGAGCTTGTGTGGAGACTTCTTCCCCGTTGTTCGCGCGGTCTTGATGGGAACCTTCTCCGTCGTCTTATTCAAGGTTTGCGAAATCTGTTTCGAAGGAGAAAGAGCTCCGATCTTCTTTCTAGTCGACGATGTTTTCGCAAGCGGAGGCTTTGCAAGTGCCCCCAACATATCGACCCCGAAAAGATAATCCTCATCCGACCCAGAAGAAATGATGTCGATGTCCGTTCCACCCTCTCCGAGGTCGCGAAGAATTTCATCGCCTAAAACCTGGAAATCCATACCCATGATATCGCTCCTTGAAAAATTGAAATGAAGTGTGAGCGGATCCGACACAGAAAACGGAGTTGAAAAATCAATCTTTAAGTCCGGTGTGGAATACGACACCGGACTCGATATAGGAGAAATCATCGACCTCGCAGCCAGTGCCGCAGCTTGCCTTGCCTTGAACGCATCTGCTCGCTGTAATTTCGCCTTTCTCGCCATCCTTCGTGCTGCTTCAGAACGTCTTTCCGCGTCCTTGTATAAATCCGTTTCCTTTACGTCCTGACGCGTTGGTTTATTCAAAACAATCGCTCTTTCAAACTCAGGCTCAGATCCCCGCCCGCTCCTCGTCAACTCAGAACCATCCGCCGTAAATACACGTCGGCCATGCACGTCCTTATAGAGCGCTGTGTACGCGCCACCAGAAAGAACGCTAGCAATCACGTCCCACCAACCACCAAGAACCGTTGACTTGCTCACTTCCACACCTCCGAGGAACAGAGCCAAACTCAACCCAGAAACAGACCTTTTTCTCCCCTTCACAACAAAATCGACCCCGCCCGCAGGCTTCTCGTAACCAAACGAAAACGTTCTCGTGTTTCCGGGCTGGTACCCATTCCCATCAAAACGACGACCACCAAAGACCGTAACACTCGAAGGAGAAGAAACCACTTTCCCTCGACCCTTGCGATCGACGAGGACAATATAGTCGGGAGCCTCGACGAGCGCTTTCGGAAGCTTCAAGCGCGCCTCCAAAATACGCTCTCTCGCTTTTTGATACGCCTCCGTCTTCCGAGGATCCTGCTTCTCCGTGCGGAACCAGCCAGCGGGAACATTTGACAAAGGTGCTTCAATGGGTGGAGCTTGAGGAACTTCAGGCTCAATCTGAGACTCCCGCGCACGCACCTCAGCCTGCTTACGTCGCCGCTCCTCGCTCATCGCCCAATCTTCGAGCAAGCCTTCACTCGCCCACGTCTCCTCTAACGTCTCACCAAGATCTTTAAGACCAAACGTCGAAAGCGCGACCTTTCCGCCTGTGTGAACACCGGACAGTGCTTTCTTGCCAAAATCAGCCCAATCAAAACCAAGCACGTCTTCAGCTTCCCTTGCACCGGCGAGGGATTGAAGTTCACGTTCGCTGAAGCGATCGCTCATTACCACAAACCCCAAACCAAACGGGCGGACGTTGTCGACCCACCATCATTCGTCACGATCACGTACGCTGTGTCGTTGGACAAAGGAATCGGCGCCGTCAAATACGTATTCGCCGCGATGACACGCCGCGAAATCGTCGTCCCGTTTCGAGTCATCTGATCGATCGTGAACTGAAGCGTCGTGTTCACCCGATCGAACCCATAAATCGTTGACGCGAACGGAGGACGATCCACACGCTGCTCAGCCGTCTGCGCCAAATCGTCAATGTACGCCGTTCGAAGCGCTGGAACGGAACGCCCAATCGACCAGAATCCAACGCTCCCGAAGACATCGATCGCTGTGTTTGAAGTCGCCTCGAGCCCCACGCTCACCGTCACGCTGGATGCGTTCAGAACAAGATTCATCCCGTACGCGCAATCGATTTCGGCACGGTACTTCGCCCCCATCACGCCCCACTCGATCTGGCAGTACGGTCGGATGATCTGCGCCACGTCCGCCGTCGGAAACGGCGCCGCAGGCTGCACCGACACGCTCACAACCTGACACTCCCTGTCTTCTCCCGGCCAAAACGCAACACGCGTCAAAGGACCTGCAACCGAAACAGGATTCCCAGGTAGGATCGTCGCAACGTGCCCAAGAACACCCCGGTCAAAAGAGACCGGTGTCAGGCTCACCGTTCGTGCTTCTCGTTCCTGCTCCTCACGAACGAGCTGACGATGCATTGTAAAACGATCCGGATCGTCCGGAATCGGCTGCCCGCTTGGAGCGAACTGCGAAGCTGCGCGGAGCTGCATCATATGTTCAAAGTCAGATTCAAAAAGAGAAGTCCCTCCATCTCCTCTAGCCAAATCCTCAATTTCTTGCATCGCGCCGTCGTCCTCAAGGAACGTCGAGCCATCAAGAAGCTGCCGATCGCGATCGAAACGGTTCATGATCAATCTTCTAAAACAACCCGAATGAAATCGCCCCTTGAATTGCACTCGCGCCCTGATTCGTCACCCGCACCCGTCGAATGTTCGACGGCATCGGAATGGGCGTAACAAGATACTCATTTGCCGCGACCACCTGCTGCCCGATAAGCGTTCCGGAAAGACTTAAAAACTCAAGAAGGATCTGCGCCGCCGCGTCACTTCGCATAACTCCGTAAACCGTCGTCGCAAAGTCCGGTCGGTCCACTGTGACCGACGTTGCCGCCGCAAGGCTGTCCAAATACCTCGTCCTCGTGATGGGCTGCGTCGGCGCTGTCGCATAGAATCCGATCGACGCACCGATATCGAACGACGCGTTCGGACCCCCATCAAGATACGCGCTTACAATGACGCTCGAAGCATTGATCACGAACTGAACACCCAGGCCGACATCCGCATCGACCTGGAAAAAGTTGTTGTGAACGCCCCACCTCGCGCGCACCACCGCGCGAGGCGACGCAGACGCAGATGCAGGAAGCGGAAGAGGTGAAGCAGAAACCGTGACCGGACACACCTCTCCGTCCGTCAAAGAGCTCCAGTACACAAGCTGAACGGGATTTCCCGCTGTCGTATCGGTCGGAGGCGCCGGAATGGTCGCAAACCCACCAAGTAGCCCCCGCGACCAACTGATCGGGTTGATGTTTCGAAACGGAGCTCGATCCGCAACTTCCTGATTGCGCCGTTCGTTGATGTTGACAACCTGCGCAAGCTCTGACCGCGGCGTACCGTCTGCCGCCCGTTCCTCCTCTGCGCCAAGGACCAGGAATTCCTCGACATCGTCTTGATGAAAGTCATCGACGTCAGGGGGACGCCCCACCTGCTCCAAAAACTCCCTCAGTTCGTCTTCATGACTCGGCATGACGTATCCATGTCTGTATCCACGAAAACATCCTTCATAATCAGGCGTTGGACTCGGAACGGCATCCGACTGGCACCCGAAAAACACGATTGAAAGCACCCCAAAAAGCCGTCTCATGCTGCACCTCCGTGTTTGCAGCATACATCAAATCCTCTGTCAAGCGCGACTCCTTTTTCTTGCTCTCTCAAGACGCTCCCCCGCATCTCGAACCAGATCCAAACACCCTGCCTCCGCAAGTCCAAGAACTTCCCGCCGCGCTTTTCCATCTCGACTCGCTCGCTGAAGAAGCGTCATCACTGCGGCCACCGTCGGGTCGCTCGTCGGAGTCACTCGCACGACCTCACCTGAATCGTACGCGCGAAGCCTTGGTGCATTGGATGCCAGTTCGCCAAGAAGCCTCTCCCCACCCGAACGTCTTGCGATTTCCGAAATCGCAGGCAATGCACCAAGAAGGATCTCTTCCCCCAGATCGAGTCCGCACTCGACAACGTCATCGAAAGCGCGCGACACGGGAAGCCCGGAAGTCAAGATACGAACCTCCCCATTTGCATTTAAAACGCGCACAGAACAGCAGATTTCCTCCCCGTCCTGCCAACAGTCAACCGCTCGTCCTGGGGCGCCTCGAGGAAGAAAAAGAGGGATTTTCGTCCCCCCACAGATCGTCTCTCGCGCCGCGGCAAGGACATCTTCTCCAAGCGCGTCGATGACCGTCTCCCCTCGACGAAGACCGAGAACCTCATCGACCCCTTCGTCAGCGTCCAGAATCCCGTACGAACCTCGACCGTGACCATCGGATACGTGATAGCGAAATGCACGTTCGAGCGCGTCCAGCCGCTCCTCCAAGCGATCCCGATAAGGCTCCTTTCGCACCTCGCGGAAACCAAGATACGTTTCTTGGTCGTCGACACGCACGAGCCTTGGAGCAGGAAGCGCGCGACGGAACTTCTTCCGGATGCTCTCAAAAATTGGAAAGTCCGTCGACGCGTCCGATCCGAGAATCGGAACAAACGGAATTCCAACAAGCGGAAGATAAAATCCAAGAACCTCAACCGTCGAATCCTTCTTCACCTTCTCGACGTGCACGCGAGGACGAAGCCTCTCCGCTCGCACACGACAAAATATAGCGGAAGCAGCACGCGCTAGGTCGATCGAAGGCGCAGAGGACGACTCTCCCTCGTAAAGGTCGTCAAATGCGACAATCGGATCGTATGGATCAGATCGTTTCATTTTACGATGTAGCGACCCTTCGCGTCTCCTGTTCGATACACCTCCGTGATATCCGCCGCCGTCACCTTGTCCGTGTACTTCTCATTCCACGTTTTTAACGCGAGCTCCCTTGCCGCAAGTGAAGAATCCGCTCGAACCGAGATACTTCGATCTTTTCCAAAATAGACATCCCAATATGCTTTCTTCGTAGCGGGTTCCGAAACAACATAAGACGCTCC
>JACQNB010000020.1 GCA_016203265.1 Candidatus Woesearchaeota archaeon
CCGCTGAACGTCACCAACAACTTATAGGGCTGCAAGGCGTCCTTCAGGTTCTCTTTCGTCAAGTTGCTGCCCGCAATGAGCGTCTTGGTTTCTCGGCCATCCGACAATCCGACGACCGTGACGTTGCCATACATCGACGCCGTCTCGATGTCGAGAAAGACGGCATCGTCCTTGAAATGCTCGTACAGCCGCCACTGATCAACCGAAGGAATCAATCTTGAGAAATAAGCAGCGTCGTCGTTCAGCAGCGCGTCTCTTGCCGCGATGAGTATCTGGTCATAGCCGTGCTTCAGCTTCGGCGCGATGCCCGGAATATCCTTCTTGTCGAGAAACTCATTCCACGTGGACGCGTGCTGCCAGATCTTGCGCTCTTTTCTCTCACTGATCTTCGGCAGGAAGATGAAGCTCTCCTTGATCACCTGTTCGGGACGTTCGCACTCCTATAAAAGAGTCACGATTCGATGTCCAGTGGCTAATCGTCTTCCACTGCCTCGATGCACTGCAGCTTGCCGTAGCAGCGCGCGAGGCACGGCTCGACTTCGCTTTCGGGCATCTGCTGGTCGTCGCACTCATTGTCGCACGTCGCTTCATGCGAAGACGTGCACGCGGGCCAGCCTGACGAGTCGATCATCGCAATATCCTTCGTGTACGTGATGCCCGGCCCGAAATACGCCAACGCGTTCTGGTACGCCACCTTTTCCTGGTATTCGGGCTTGAGCGAGCCGATGAACTTGCGCGTGAACTTCATCGCGCGGTCGTACACGTCCGGCTCGTAATTGTACTTCGGCCCCATCTCCGTGCCCCACATCACGCGGTCGGGCGCCGCCTCAATCATGGGCACGTACCGCGACAACGCGCTTTTCAACATCTTGTTCTCGTTCGAGTCATAGTCGCTGACGAAATACGTTGCCGCCTGCTTCGGGTTGGCGATCGTCTCGTACTTGTACAGCAGTCCGGTGTTGTCCAGGAACATCATGTGGTCGACGTCGACGCTGAAGTACAAATTGTCATGCTTTGCCATCAAGTCGCCGTACGACTTGGCGTCGGCAGTCGCGTCTTCCGAATACATATGAATGAAGAATTTCACGTCAGGATACGCCTCGATGAGGTTCTTGACCAACTCAACCTGTCGCGCGGGCGGGTGGAACATGAGCATGATGTCGTGTTTTCTTGCGACGTCAGCCAACGCCCTCATTTGGGGACTGTCGGCTTTCATCGGCAAATCCATCTGCGGAATCTCGCCGATGCCCTTCAGGAATCCGGGCGCGATGACGTCAACGGCCTGGAAGATGGCATCCAAATCCTTCGCGAGCGTGTTGCTGTCGGTCTCTTCGGGATCGAGCAGTTGCGAATAGAACGGCACGATCCTTCCCGGATGCTTCTTGACGGACGAAATGGCGTAGCCCAGCTCTTTCGTGCTCAGGATGGGGTCGTCTGCCTTCGGCGGAAACTCGACGCCGAAGAACGCGTTCGTGAAGCTCACGCCGTTCCGGTCCATGTTCGCGAAATGCAAATCCATCGGTCCGGAGTCTCCTGCTTGGAACGACGTTTCGTACAACGGACCGTTATAGGCGCCTTCATACGTGAGTGAGGGATAGATGAGTGTTGCGGAGGGTTTGGTGACTTCGACTGGTTTTGTCACGGGTGTTGTTTCTGGCGTCACTGGCTCGGTTGTCGCCGGGATGCCGCCATCCGTCACGGGGGCGGTTGGCGAAGGCTCTTGAGCAACGGGAGCAGGCGGCACTGGCGACGTGCACGCGACCAAGAACAACAGAATGATATTGAACGACAGGAGTTTCATTGCGATACCTCTTTTGAGACGGCAGAATCACGAAGGTATAAAAAAGTAATGAAAAAAAGAAAGCGTTGGAGAGGAGAACCAACGCCTCTTGAGAGGAAGGCAGCGGAGGCTGCCGGTGAAGCACGGAGGGGTGCCGATGAACGCCACGCGGCGTTGTGATGATGAAAAGCGCCCTTTGCGGGCGCCGGTTTAACGCATCACCTCCCGGTTGTTCGATTGCGAAAAGAGATCGTCAGGCACTTCGTCATAATCTCGATTGAAGATGGCGTCCCATTCGGGGTCGTGCGCCGGCCGGATATAGGCGTCCGGAAACGCGTGTTTTTGTTTCACCTTTTTCATGCGCTTCTGTAGGCCCTCCCTTTTAATATGGGTTATGCAGGGCGAATCTTGAGATTGCGTCCGTAAAGCTTATAAGCGGATTCATCGGTAGGTGACACATGGCAGTGACGCTCGTCTTCAACCCGTTCGGGTTGTACGGCATCGACATCATCCTCGAAGGCTTCGGCGTGCTGGCGGCAGTTTTGATCAGCATCATCGGCTACAAGGCCTACCGGCTCACGAAGCAGAAACGCTTCTTTTACTTCTCGCTCGCGTTCATGCTGATTACGCTTTCGTTCATCGCCCGCGCCATCACGGCAGCCGTCGTGCTGGGGCAGGTCGGGGCGGTTTCCGGCGCGTCAGCCACCGCGACGTTCTCGTTCCTCGAACAGGTGTTCGACTGGGGGAGATTCGTGTATTTCGGCTTCGTGCTCGCGGCCTACCTCATTCTCTTGGCGTTAAGCATGCGCATCTATGACCGCAAGCTGATCGTGCTCCTGAGCATCTTCATGGGTTTGTTCGCGTTCAGCGCGTTCGATTCCCTGCCCCTCCTCTTCTACCTCGTGTCGTTCGTGCTGTTGGCGTTCATCGCGTGGAACTACCGCGCCAATTACCATGAAAAGAAGACCAAAGCGGCATTTTTGGCTTCCTTCGCGTTCTGCATCCTCACGCTCGAGCCGTTGTTCTTCATGGCGAGTTTCTTGGTGAAAGAGCTCGCCATCGGCGCCTACATCGTACGGCTTGTGGCGTACGTCAGCCTCCTCCTGATGCTCGTGAAGGTCTATTCAAAGAAGTGAATCCATGGAACGCAGAAGCCAACTGGAAATCGTGTATGACATGCTGAAGGCAATCCAGGACAAAGGCGGCAAGATCAAGCCGACGCATCTCTTGTATAAATCAAATCTATCTCACAAACGCATGAAAGGGTACGTTGAGGATTTGGAGAAGAAGGGTTTCATGACCTCTGAAGCAGCCGGCGAAAAGAACATGTACGTCATCACGGAAAAGGGATTGAAGTTCCTGCAGGAATACCAGAAGGTCAAGGAGTTCACGGACGCGTTCGGGTTGTAGAACAAAACGTTTTTAAGTGTCATTTCCTTTATTGATTCATGACCTCCACAAAGAGAAAGAAACACGTAGAGCTTCTGAAAGAAAAGGAGGTCTTTTATGGTCTATTGAAAGGAATCGGTGCATTCAAAAGAGAAGACAAGTTCGATATTGATTGACAAACCTTTATAAATCACCCGTCGATAAATTTCTCCATGCACACGCTCTTCATCCACGCGAAATCCGACCAGGACGTGACTTTGACGTCTGAAGCAGTCAAAGGACTACAAGGAAAGAAGGTGGGCATCGTCACATCGATTCAGCTCTTGCACGCCATCAAGAAGGTGCAGGAACAGCTGCCGAAGTCGATTGTCGCCGGCCAGGTGTTGGGCTGCAATGCGTATAATGCCGAGAATATCAAAAACAAAGTGGATTGCTTTTTGTTTGTCGGTTCGGGCGCGTTCCATCCGATCCAAGTCGCGACTCGGACAGAGAAACCCACGTACGTGTTCAATCCGGCGACGCGACAGTTCGGGCGTTTGCAGCAAAAGACGATTGACGCCTACCTCGACCGCAAGCGAGGCAGCATCCTGAAGTTTTTGCACGCCAAGAACGTCGGCGTGATTGTGTCGACGAAAGCGGGACAGAAAAACTTTGCGCGCGCCATGGAACTCGAGAAAAGAAAAGAGAAGAACTACTACGTCTTTGTTTCTGATACTTTGAACTTCAACGAGATGGAGAACTTCCCGTTCATCGACTGCTGGCTGAATACTGCCTGTCCTCGCATCGCGGACGAGAAGGCAGGCATCGTCAACATCAATGATTTGATGGAAGCGAACGTGCTTACGTTTCCTAAAATTTCTTCAGGTTACGAGATTCCGATTTGGATGTCGAAGAAGGGAATGAAGAGGGTGGATGAATGATCCTCGACTTCGATCCCTCATTTCTTTTCACGTTCGCGGCGATTGCTCTCTTCGTTATCCTGTTTCTTCTCTGGATCATCGCATGGAAGCTCTTTCCGAATTCGCACATTACCAAATGGATTGAGAAGGTCTAAGAATGGTTTAGTGACGCGATAGATTGGCTGTTTCAATTCTAATTATGTCGCGCTCGTCACGTCAACATTCGTCGTCATTCTTACGCCCGGGAACAGGTTATGCTCCTTCGCAAATCCTGCCTCGACCTCGACGACGTACTTCGCGGGCTTGTTCGTCGGATAGGTTGGACAGGGATCCTTGTCGCACGGCGGGATGTTGGCCTTGATCTCCACGACCGTCATGGATTCGTCCAGGAAGATGATGTCCAACGGAATGAGCATGTTCTTCATCCAGAACGTGCGCGATTGCGCGTCCTTGAACACGAACAGCATGCCATCTCCGTCGCGCAAATACGTGCCCATCAACCCTTGCGAGCGTTCGGCAGCGTCATCCGCGACCATGACGGGAACGTTGAGATACCCTTCGCCGTTGTAGAACGTGACCTTCGGCTGCGGAGCGCAGGAGACGAGGAACAACAAGAACAGCATTGCTCCCCAGGTTGCTGCCGACCGTGGCGAGCCTTGGCGCATCGTAACAACAGTCGAGCGCGCGACTCCAAACCGACCTGGGAACGCGGAAGCCGGGGGAGTCATGTTATGTCCAGACCTGAAGGTTATTGGTCATGCGCGGCTGCACGAGTTCGTACGCGAATCCGCGGCCGAGCGCGAACGCGTTCATCGCGGTGAAACTTGAAAAGGATTCGAAGAACGTCAACGGTGACGCGAACTCGACGACTTCCGCCGTGATGCCGAGCTCCTCCTCCAAGTCAGCAATCGCGTCGTCCTCGTTGCCGAGCGCGTCGATCAATCCGAAGTCGAGCGCTTCCGTGCCCAGATAGACCCAGCCGGTCGCCAATTGGCGCACCTTGTCCTCCGGCAAGCCGCGGTTTTCGGCAACGGCTTTGATGAAAATGGAATGCAATTTGTCCAGTTGTTGCTGGAAGAGCGCCTCTTCCTTCGGCGTCAGCCGTTTGAACGGGTCTCCGGTGTCCTTGAACTCGCCGGCAGTCAACGACCGGTAGGTCGCGTTGTAGCGCTCCAGCGTGCCGGCGAACTCGATATAACTTGCGAGCACGCCGATGCTGCCCACCATGCTCATCCGGTTCGCGTAGATCTTGTCGGTGGCCGACGCAACCCAGTACGCGCCCGAGGCGCCGACTTCGCGGATGACGGAAACGGACGGCTTGTCCATGGCCCGAATGGCTGACGCGATCTCATCCGTTGCGACCGGCGAGCCGCCGGGAGAATCAATGCGGAAAATGACTGCCTTGATGGTTTCATCTGCCTCGGCCTCGGCGATCCATTGCACGATGTCGGCACTCTGCAGCCCATCGTTCGTGAACGCGCCAAGACTGCCCTGCGTCGTGATGACGCCCTCGATCGGGATGACGGCGATGTTGCCCTCGCTGAACGTCGTCGGCTCGCTGAACGCGGCCACGATGATGAACACGATGAACAAGAAGAACAGGATCGAGATGATGCCTGAGATGATGCCGATGACGTTCAGGATCGCGCGCAAATAGGACGGTTTTTCCTCGCTCTTTTTTGGCATGGGACAATTGAGGATTCTTGCTATATAAATCTAATGGGATGCTTTCCTTTTCTTTGCGCGCATCAATGAAGAGACGATGAAGATGGCCACAACTGAAATCCCGAACATGATGAGGAACAATATCCTGAACCCGAAGAGGAACGCGATGATGCCCCCGATGAACGCAGAAACTCCCTCAACGATGCGAATTGACGCTTCCCAGAGACCCCATTGCGAATCAGTCTTTCCCCTATCGAGATTTTTTGAGTAGATTGTATCGATTGCGGGTGTGCCGAATGCCCAACCGAATCCCAGGATGGCCTGGACAACAAACAAGTGCCAGGGTGCGGAAACGAACAGATAACCGAGAAACCCGAAGGAAGCGAGCGTAAACCCGATAATCACCATCCATTCATCCCGCTTGATCCGATCCCCCAGCAAACCCATGACATACAGCGTTACGCCCGTCACGATGGCAAAGAGCGCCCACGCCCACCCTGCCGTCAGGATGTCCCCGCCGATCTGTGCGACAAAGATGGCATAAATAGGCCCAAACAGTCCTGCCGCGAATTCATACAATGATTCCGCGACGAGCAGATATCGCGCTTTCCATTTCATGCAAAGAATAATCCGCAGCAAGTTCTTAATCTTTGTGGCCGAGGTACCTTTATAAGACAAAACCCTTCTGGAAGGTCATGTCCTTCCACGACAGGACGACAAAAGAGGTCTTCCGCGAACTGAACAGTTCTGATAAAGGACTGACCAGTTACGAAGCGGACAAACGGCTGCAGCAGTACGGCAAGAACGTGCTCGGCCACGCCAAGAAGCTCACGCTGCTTAAGTTGATTGCGCGGCAGTTCACCAGTCCCCTGGTCTGGGTGCTCTTGGGCGCGATGGCCATCTCGTTCAGTGTCGGGGAGCGCACTGACTTCTATGTCATCGGCGCGATTGTCGTGCTGAACACCCTGCTCGGCGTGTTCCAGGAATACCGCGCCGAACGCGCCATCGAAGCGTTGCAAAAACTCACGGCGCTGAAAGCGCGCGTGCTGCGCGACGGACGCGAAATCGCCATTGACGCATCAGACCTGGTGCCGGGCGACGTTGTCCTGTTGGAGACCGGCGACAAGGTGCCGGCTGATTTGCGGCTCTTTGAAACAATAAACTTCCAGACGCAGGAAGCGGCGCTCACGGGCGAAAGCACGCCCGTCACCAAGAAAACAGAGGTCATGAGCTCTACCGTGGCGGTCGCCGACCGGAAAAATCTTGCCTACGCGAGCACCATCGTCACGGCCGGACGCGCGCAAGGCGTCGTCATCGGCACCGGCAAGAATACTGAAATCGGCAAGATCGCGACATTGATCCACGAAACCGAGTCCATGCAGACGCCGTTGCAACGGCAACTGCGGCGCTTGAGCACGTGGATCACCGTCCTCGTGCTCGCCATCGCGGCCATCGTGTTCCTCACCGGCATTCTCGAAGGACAGCCCGTGCTCACGTTCCTCATCGCAGCCATCGCGTTGGCTGTCGCGGCCATTCCCGAAGGGCTTCCTGCCGTCGTGACCGTTGCGTTGGCCTTAGGCGTGCAGCGCATGGCTTCCCGGAACGCGCTCATCCGAAAACTTCCGAGCGCGGAAACGCTTGGTTCGTGCACCGTCATCTGTTCGGACAAGACCGGCACGCTCACGCACAACCAGATGACCGTGCGCAAGCTCTGGGTCGACAACGCCATCGTGAACGTCACGGGCACGGGCTACGCAACCGAAGGCACGTTCTCGAGCCATCCGAAAGACCTCGAAATGCTTCTGACAATCGGCATGCTGAACAACAACAGCAAGGTCACCGGCAGCAACGTCATCGGCGACCCGACTGAAGCGTCCTTGGTCGTCTCGGCGCGCAAGTTCGGCCTGAGCGAACAGAAATTGAGTGTTCTCTGGCCAAGAATCGCGGAGATCGAGTTCACCAGCGAACGCAAGAAGATGACGACGTTCCACCAGAAGGGCAAGACGTTCGCGTTCGTCAAGGGCGCGCCTGACGTCATCCTGCACACGTGCACCAAGATACTGCTCAACGGCAAATCAGTTCCCTTGACGCCAACGCACAAGAAAGCAGTCCTTGACGCGCAACAAGGATTCGCGAACGATGCCTTGCGTGTGCTGGGTTTCGCGTACCGCGAAACGAACGACACCAAGACAGAAACCGGGCTCGTCTTTGTCGGCTTGCAGGCCATGATCGACCCGCCGCGCGAGGAAGCCAAGCAAGCCATCCTCGAATGCTCGACGGCAGGCATCAAGGTCGTCATGATCACCGGAGACCATCTCGGCACTGCGTATGCCATCGCCCGTGAACTCGGCATTCCCGGACGCGCTATCACCGGCGAGGATCTCGAAAAAATCACCGACCTTGCCGCCGTCGTGAACGACATCGGCGTGTACGCACGCGTCAATCCCGAGCACAAACTGAAGATCGTTGCTGCCCTGCAGGCGCGGCAGCACGTCGTCGCGATGACCGGAGACGGCGTCAATGACGCACCGGCGTTGAAGAAGGCGGACATCGGCATCGCGATGGGCTCGGGAACCGACGTCGCGAAGGAAGCCTCCGCGATGATTCTGGCGGACGACAACTTCGCGTCCATCGTGGCAGCCGTGAAGGAAGGACGGAGGATCTACGACAACCTGACGAAATTCATCACGTACCTGTTCTCGTCCAACATCGGCGAAGTGCTCACGGTCTTCGGGGCTTTGGTCG